>NZ_JBIVXW010000023.1:0-123513 GCF_044769405.1 Streptomyces sp. NPDC090442 | reverse complement strand
CCCCCACGCCTTAAGGGCGCGGGGGGACCCCCTGCGGCGTTGCCGAAATGTCCCCATAGCTCCGCTATGAAGACATCCCGGCGCCTTGCGATCGCGCGCACCAGACGCCGCTCCTTCCTCCACGGAGATCCGTCAGAAGCGCCCTAGCCGGCCCGCCCACTGGGGCGGCTACCGGGAGCGCCCACCGCGCCCACCGTGGGGGTGGCCATGGGGCGGCGGCCGCCCGAAATACCCACCGCCCCCGCCGCGTTGAGGCCCCGCAGGGGGCCCAGCCACCCCCTACGGCATCCGTTCGACCGCCCCCTACGGAACGGCCCCACGGAACCCCCACGGACCGTCCTGGACGAACGCCCCTACGGAACCGGCGGCCCCGGGATCCCCGCGGCCCCCGCCTCGTACAGCGCGTGCGCGGCGCGCAGCACCAGCGCGTCCGCGTGCCGCGCCCCCACCAACTGCACCCCGATCGGCAGCCCGTCGCCGTCCACCCCACAGGGCACGGTCGCGGCGGGCTGCTGGGTGAGGTTGAACGGATAGGTGAACGGCGTCCACCCCGTCCACCGCGCGTGGCCGGAACCGGGCGGCACTTCCAGGCCGCCGGCGAACGCGGTGATCGGCTCGGTCGGCGTCACCAGCAGGTCGTAGACGCTGTGGAACCGCCCCATCGCCCGCCCCAGCGCCATCCGCACGTCCACCGCCGCCAGGTAGTCCAGCGCGCCGTACCGGGCGCCCTGCGCGCAGATCTCCCGCAACCCCGGGTCCAGCAGCTCCCGCTCGGCCTCCGGGAGCGGCTGCACCAGCCGGGCCGCGCCGCTGAACCACAGCGTGTGGAACGCCTCCACCGGGTCCGCCACCCCCGGGTCGATCTCCTCGACGGCCGCGCCGAGTCCGGCCAGCGCGTCCACCGTCCGCCGCACCGCCGCCGCCACCTCCGGCGCCACCGGCACGTCCCAACCCAGCGACGGGCTGTACGCCACCCGCAGCCCGACCACGCCCCCGGCCAACGCCTGCCTGAACGACCCGTCCAGAGGCGCCAACTGCGACCAGTCCCGCCAATCGGGGGCGCAGATCACGTCCATCAACAGCGCCGCGTCCGCCGCGTCCCGCGTCATCGGCCCCACGTGCGCCAGCGTCCCGAACGGGCTCGCCGGATACGCCGGCACCCGCCCGTAGGTCGCCTTCAGCCCGAAGATCCCGCAGAACGACGCCGGGATCCGCACCGACCCCCCGCCGTCCGTGCCCAGGCTCAACGGCCCCGCCCCCGACGCCACCGCCGCCGCGCTGCCCCCACTGGAACCGCCCGAGGTGCGCGCCGGATCGTAGGGATTGCCCGTCACCCCGTGCCGCGGGGAGTCGGTGACGCCCTTCCAGCCGAACTCCGGCGTGGTGGTCTTGCCGACGAACACCGCCCCGGACTCCCGCAGCCGGGCCACCGCCGGCGCGTCCTCGTCCCACGTCGCGCCGTCGGCCCGCACCGTCCGCGACCCGCGCAGCGTCGGCACCCCCCGGGTCAGCAGCAGGTCCTTGACGGTGACCGGCACCCCGTCCACCGGCCCGTCCGGCGCCCCGCGCCGCCAGCGCTCCGCCGAGGCCGCCGCCTGCGCCAGCGCCTGCTCGGCGTCGATCCGGGTGAAGGCGTTGACGCTGGCCTGCGCGGCCTCGGCGCGCTGCAGCACCGCCTCGACCACCTCGACCGGGGAGAACTCGCCGGCGGCGTAGCCGGCCGTCAGCCGGGTCGCGGTGAGGTCGGTGAGGCGGGTCGGTCCGTTGGTCATGCGTCCTCCGAGCGTCGGCCGCCCCGGGCGGGACGGCGGGCGGGGCACGGACCGCGCGGGCCGGGCCCGCCACGGCCCGCGCGGTCACTGCACCGGTACGTACCCGAGGTGTTTGTCGACCACGTTCAGCAGCGGCTCCCCGGCCGCCCACCGGTCGAAGTTGTCCTGGAACTGCTCGGCGAGCACGTCCCGCCAGCCCAGGGTGTCGCCGCTCATGTGGGGGGAGACGATCAGGTGCGGCACGTCCCACAGCGGGCTGTCCGCGTCCAGCGGCTCGGCCTCGAAGACGTCCAGCGCCGCCGCCGCGATCCGCCACTGGCGCAACGCCGCGACCAGTGCCTCCTCGACGACCAGCGGCCCCCGCGCGACGTTGACGAACCGGGCCCGGCGCGGCATCAGCGCGAACGCCTCGGCCCCGAACATCCCCCGGGTCTCCTCGGTCAGCGGCGCCGCGCAGACCACCCAATCCGCCTGCGGCAGCAGCCCGTTCAGCGCCCCGGCCCCGTGCACCCGGCCGAACGCCTCGTCGGTCCGCTCCCGGCGGCCGACCAGATCCACCACGACACCCAGTGCCAGCAAAGTGGTGCCGATGGCCCGGCCGATCGGCCCGGAACCCACCACCACCGCGCGGGTCCCGGCCAGCCGCAGCGTCTCGCGGTGCTGCCACCGCCGCTGCCGCTGGAGCTCCCAACTCCCGTAGAAGTCCTTGGCCATGGCGATCACCAGCCCCGCGACGTACTCGGCGATCGGCTGCTCGAAGACCCCGCGGGCGTTGGTGACGACGGTGTCGTCGGCGACCAGCGCCGGGCACAGCAGGCGGTCCACGCCGGCGCTCGCGGTGTGCACCCACGCCGGCCGGGGGCCGCGTTCCGGCCAGCTTTCCCGGATCGCATCGGAGGTGAAGTCCCAGGCCAACAGCACATCGGCGGTGGGAAGTAGGCCGGCCAGGGTCTTCTCGTCGGCGAAGACGACCTCGGCCCGGCCGGCGAGCCGATCCAGTTGGGGCAGGGGATCGGAGCCCAGGACGAGGACAGTGTGCTCGGTGCTGCCGGTGCTTTCGGACATAGGCCAGAAACCGTTCTGAAACGAGTGCCCCGTATTACAGAACAGGGCGCCGACAGATGCCTGAGATGCGAGGATTGACCACGCTAAGAAGTCGTATCTACCGTGTCAACAACGGCTCTGTCCCGACGTCCCCGGCTTGCCCGGTGTGTTGCACAACCTCTCCGGCCACTGGCCGTGCCACATAGCCCTTCGTGCCTTCTAGGGGCCCTTATGGACGTCTCCTTTCTGGGTGGCCCGCAGCCGCAGCTCGGCGTGGGCGTCGTCGCCCCCTTCGACTTCGCCCTCGACCGCGAACTGTGGCGCTGGGTACCCGACGATGTGTCCCTGCACCTCACCCGAACCCCCTTCGTACCGGTCGAGGTCAGCCTCGACCTGGCCCGCCTGGTGAGCGAGCACGAGACCCTGGACGCCGCCGTCCAGGCCCTGTGCGCCGTATCGCCGCAGGTCATCGCGTACGCCTGTACGTCCGGCAGCTTCGTCGGCGGCCTGGCGGGCGAACGCGCGATGTGCGCGGCCATAACGCAGGCCGGGGAGGTCCCCGCCCTCACCACCTCGGGCGCCGCGATCGAAGCGCTCCACGAGATCGGCGCCCGACGCATCGCCGTCGTCACCCCGTACACCAAATCGGTCACCGACTCCCTGGAGGAGTTCCTCGGCGAGGCGGGTGTCACCGTCACCGGCCGCGCCTATCTGGGGCTCACCCGGCACATCTGGAAGGTCCCCTACCGCGACGTCGTCGACATGGCCCGGGCCGCCGTCATCGGTGCCGCCGACGCCCTGTTCATCAGCTGCACCAACCTGCCCACCTACGACGTCATCCCCCAGTTGGAGGCCGAGCTGCGGATGCCGGTGCTGTCCGCCAATCAGGTGACGATGTGGGCGGCGCTGCGCACCATCGGCGCCGAGGCCGTCGGCCCGTACCAGGCGCTGCTCGACCCGGTGGCGCGCAGCGGCCCGGCCGCCATGACCGGCAACCAACCCCCGCCGCGGAGCAGCCCCGGACCGACCCCCGAGGCCGCCTTCGCGGGACCGCCGGCCCCGCCCGACGCGGAGCCCGGCGACGGCCCCGAACCGCCCCCGTACCTCCCCGAGGACCCGGGCCAGTTCCCGGTCTGACGCCCGGTCCGCCGCGCACCCCGTACCACCGCACGCCGCTCGCCCCCACCCGTAAGGGAGAACTGCATGGCATCGGTCGGCTTCCTCTACCCCGGCCACTCCGCCGAGGACGACTACCCCCGGATCGAAGCGCTCCTGGGCGGCGTGGTCCACCTGCCGCTCGTCCACACCGACATCGGCGAGGACGCCCACCGCGTCGACGCCCTACTGGAGATGGGTTCCGCGACCCGCCTCGCGGCCGGCGTGGACGCGCTGCGCGAGCGCGGTGCCGAGGCCGTCGTCTGGGCCTGCACCAGCGCCAGTTTCGTCTACGGCCGGGAGGGCGCCCAGCAGCAGGTGCGGGAGCTGTCGGCGCGGGCCGGGCTGCCGGCCTCCAGCACCTCCTTCGCCTTCGCACACGCCGTGGCGGCCCTCAGCGTCCGGCGGGTGGCGATCGCCGCCACGTACCCGACCGATGTCGCCGAGTGCTTCCACGCGTTCTTGAAGGCCGGCGGCATCGAGGTCGTCGCCACCCGCGGCAGCGGCATCATCACCGCCGCTGAGGTCGGCACCTGGGAGCGGGCGGACGTGCTCGCGCTGGCCCGCGCCGGCGACCACCCCGACGCGGAGGCCGTCCTGCTGCCGGACACCGCCCTGCACACCGCCGCCCATCTGCCCGCCCTCGAAGCCGCGCTCGGCAAACCGGTGCTCACCGCCAATCAGGTGACGGTCTGGGAGGGCCTGCGGCTGCTCGACCGCCCGCTGGCCTGCCCGGAGCTGGGCGCGCTGTTCTCCCGCCCGGCCGGCACCTGACGGCCCGGCGCGCCCGCCCGCGCCCCCGCGGCTCCCGGCCACGACCGGGAGCCGCGTCATGGCCGGAAACCGCCCCTCGCCCCGGGAATAACCGGAGAACTTCTCCGGTTACCCTCCTCGCAAGCCACCGACGGCGAAACGCGCGACGCGAGGAGGACCCGCACCGTGAGCGGCGAAGAGCAGCAGACCCCGGGCAGCAACGGCCGTCCCGGGGGCGACGGGATCCGGGCCACCGCCCCGGGCACCGCACCCGTCCCCCTCTCCGTGCTCGACCTGGTGACGGTCGGCGCCGGCAACACCGCGACCGACGCCGTCCGCACCTCCGTCGAGCTGGCCCGCACCGCCGAGCGCCGCGGCTTCCACCGCTACTGGGTCGCCGAGCACCACTCCATGCCCGGCGTCGCCTCCTCCTCGCCCGCGGTGCTGCTGGCCCATCTCGCCGCCCACACCGACCGCATCCGGCTCGGCTCCGGCGGCGTGATGCTGCCCAACCACGCCCCCCTGGTCATCGCCGAACAGTTCGGCACCCTGGAGGCGATGGCCCCCGGCCGCATCGACCTGGGCCTCGGCCGCGCCCCCGGGACGGACGGCGCCACCGCCGCCGCCCTCCGTCGCACCGAGCGGCTCCATGAGGGCGCCGACGAATTCCCGCAGCAGCTCGCGGAGTTGACCCGCTTCCTCGACGACGACTTCCCCGCCGGCCACCCCTACGCCCGGATCCACGCCGTCCCCGGCCCCGTCCAGGCCACCGCGCCCGGCGGCGTCCAGTCCCCGCACCGCCCGCCCCTGTGGCTGCTCGGCTCCTCCGGCTTCAGCGCTCAACTGGCCGGCACGCTCGGCCTGCCGTTCGCCTTCGCCCACCACTTCTCCGCGGCCAACACCCTCCCGGCGCTGGACCTCTACCGCTCCTCGTTCCGCCCCTCCGCGGTGCTCGCCGAGCCCTACGCCCTGATCGGCGTCTCCGCGCTGGCCGCCGAGGACGAGCGGGAGGCCGACCGCCAGGTCCGCACCGGCGCGCTCGCCATGCTCCGGCTGCGCACCGGCCGCCCCGGCCTCGTCCCCACCCCCGAGGAGGCCGCCGCCCACCGGTTCAGCGACGTGGAGCGGGACTTCGTCGACGGCTGGCTCGGCAACGTCCTCCACGGCACCCCCGACGCCGTCCGCCAGGGCCTCGACGACCTCGCCAAGCGCACCGGCGCCGACGAGTTGATGATCACCGCCAACGCCCACACCGGCGAGGCCCGCCGCCGCTCCTACGAGCTCATAGCCGACGCCTACGGGCTCCCGCAGGGCTGACGCACGACGCGGGGCGCGCGACGGCTCAACCGCACGCGCGCCCCGCGTCCAACAGCGCCTCCACCCGGTCCGGGGCCACCGGCCGGGAGTACAGCCAGCCCTGCCCGGTGTCGCAGCCGATCCGGCGCAGCCGCTCGGCCTGCTCGGCGCTCTCCACGCACTCCGCGGTCACCGTCAGCCCCAGCCGGTGCGCCAGCGCGACCAGCGCCTCCACGATCATCTCGTCGGCCGGATTGGGATGTTCCTGCGAGCGGAAGCCGTGCACGAACGACCCGTCCAACTTCAGCGCGGACACCGGGAGTCGGCTGAGGTAGGCGAGGTTGGAGTAGCCGGTGCCGAAGTCGTCGATGGCGATCCGCACGCCCATGTCGCTCAGCGCCTGCAGCGCCTGCAACGGCCGGCCCGCCGACCCCATCACCGCCGACTCGGTCAGCTCCAGTTGCAGCAGCCGCGGCGGCAGCCCGGTCTCCGCCAGGATTCCGGCCACGTCCGCGACCAGGTCCGAGTCCCACACCTGACGCACCGCCACGTTCACGCTGACGAACAGCGGTTGGTCCCCGGGATGCGCCAACTGCCAGGCCCGCGCCTGATAGCAGGCCCGCGAGAGCACCCAGCGCCCCAGCTCGACGATCGCGCCGTTCTCCTCGGCCAGCGCGATGAACCGATTCGGCGACAACACCCCGAACTGCGGGTGCCGCCACCGCACCAGCGCCTCCACGCCCTCCGCGCGGCCGTCCCCCAGCCCCACCAGCGGCTGGTACTCCAGCGTGAACTCCCCGCGGTCCACCGCCGGCCGCAGCGTGCTGGACAGCGCCTGCCGGGTCATCCGGTGGGCATTGCGCTCCGGGTCGAAGAGCGTCCAACGGGCCTTGCCGTCCTCCTTGGCCCAGTACAGCGTGGTGTCCGCGGCCTGCATCAGCCCCGTCGCCGTCGTGCCGCTGGCCGCCCGCTCCACGACACCGATGCTCGCCGACACCGACAGCCGCTGCCCCGCCAGGTCGAACGGCCGCTGGAGCGCGTCCAACACCGACTGCGCCAGCTCCGCCACCTGGTCGGTGCCGGTGGAGTCCTCCACCAGCAACGCGAACTCGTCGCCGCCCAACCGGGCCACCAGATGCCCACCACGGCCCGACCCGCGCTCCGTGGCGTGCTCCGCACAGCGCGTCAGCCGCTGGGCCACCGCGCCCAGCAGCCGGTCGCCGACCCGGTGCCCCAGGGTGTCGTTGACCGCCTTGAAGCCGTCCAGGTCCAGGTAACACAGCCCGATCCGGCCGGTGCCCGCCCGGTCGAAGGCCGCCGTCTCCAGCGCCGCCGAGAGCCGCTCGAAGAACAGCGCGCGATTGGGCAGCCGGGTCACCGGGTCGTGCATCTGCAAGTGCCGCAATCGGGCCAGCAGATCGTGCCGGTCGCTGATGTCCGCGGCCGACAGCAGGACCCGCTCCTCGCCGCCCAACGGCCCCTCGGTGACCGGCTCGACGGTCACCTCCACCCACACCGACGTCCCGTCGGACCGTTTCAGCCGCCGGGTACAGCGCAGCCGGTCGCTGCGCCCGCACAGCACCTCGCGGTAGGCCGTCCACACCCGCGGATCGGCCCCCAGGTCGGCGAGGTCCGCGGCGGTGGCCGCCACCAGGTCGTCCGGGTCGGTGCCGACCAGCTCGCCCAGCGCGGGGTTGGCCGCGAGCACCAGCCCGTCGCGGTTGAGGACCGCCATCGGGAGGCTCGCGGCGTGGAAGGCGGCGCGGTAGTCGCCGAGCGAGGCGGCGGTGCCGTCGCAGCGCGCCGAGGCGTCGACGGCGCCCCGGTGAGCGGGCCGGGCATCCGATTCTTTGGTCGCACCCTCACGGTCCGTCACCGAGGGCAGTGTCGCTCCGGGCGTGCGGCCCGTGCTGTCGGGGTGTCCGCTCACTGCTCGCTCCCGCATGGCGCTTGTCTCGTGACGGAGGGGGGACCTCGCCCTGGAAAGTGTGGCGATCATAGAGGCTGGCCCGAGGGCCGATCCAGCGACGAAGCCGTGACCATCCGCACGCATGACGGAAGTTCAGCCAATTCTGCCCGGCTCTGTTCATCCCGATTGCCCCTTTAGTCGCTTGTGACTTTCCGTTACGGAGCAAGGGTGGCGCGCTCGTCACCCATATGGGCTGCCATATCAGGACGAAGAGCATGAAATCACCTCAGGGTAGATGGGTGTCCCGAATCCGTCCCTGGAGGTCCACGTGCCGCGCGCCCAGACACCCCACGGGGTGGACCGCCGACGCATGCGGCGCGTCGCAGCCGTGGCCACTTCCCTGAGCGCGCTGATCGCCACCTCCATCGTGACCGGCCCCGCCACCGCCTCCGAGGCGGCCCTCTCCTGCGCGTTGGGACGCACCGACGCCCACCACTCCGAGGGCGTCGACAGCTGGAACTCCGCCTACCCCCGCCCGGACCACACCCTCCACGCGGTGATGATCTTCCTGTCCTTCCCGGACGCGAAGCCCGCCACCAGTCCCCAGCAACTCTCCGGCGACTACTTCCCGGCCACCTCCCGCTTCTTCGAACGCGCCTCCTACGGCAGGTTCCACCTCCGTGCCCACGTCCAGAACCGCTGGGTCCGCATGCCCCGCCCCTCCACCTGGTACGGCATACAGCGGGACTGGGACTCCGGGCGCCGGACCACCTACCTCCGCGAGGCGGTCGCCGCCGCCAACCCCACCGTCGACTTCAGCCGCTACGACCTCATCTACCTCGTCGCCGACCCCAACGCCCCCGGCGTCGACTCGGACGCCACCAAGGTCGTCAACCTCGACCAGCCGATGCACGCCGACGGCGTCGAACTCCGCCGCTTCGTCACCGTCTTCGAGCACAGCCCGCCCGACCGCAACGTCCTCGCCCACGAGACCGGCCACGTCTTCGACCTCCCCGACCTCTACCACCGCCCGGAGAACGGCCGCGGCGACTGGGACACCCACGTGGGCGACTGGGACCTCATGGGCAGCCAATTCGGCCTGGCCCCCGAGCCGTTCGCCTGGCACAAGTGGCGCCTGGGCTGGATCACCGACGGCCAGGTCGACTGCGTCAACCCCGACCGCCCCCGGATGCACACCCTGCGCACCCTCTCCGCCCCCGAGGCCCCCGGCGAACACCGCCGCCCCCGCCTCCTCGTCGTCCGCACCGGCCCGGACAGTGCCCTGGCCATGGAGGCCCGCGGCGCCGAGGGCAACGACCGCACCCTCTGCACCGAGGGCGTCCTCGTCTACCGCGTCAGCAGCTCCACGGCCTCCGGTTCGGGACCGGTGAAGGTGCTCGACGGCCACCCCGGCACCTCCGCCTGCTGGGGCACCTCGGTCAACCCGCCGCTCGCCGACGCCCCGCTCGGCGTCGGGGAGAGCATGAACGACCGCGAGGACGGCGTGCGCATCCAGGTGGAGGGCCGGACCGGCACCGGTGAATGGGCGGTCAAGGTCACGCGCAGCACTCCCTGACGTCCCGGCCGCGTCCCTCCTCGGCCACGACGGCGTCCGGATACGCCGAAGGCCCCCACCGGAGTGGGGGCCTTCGACTGTCTGTGCGCCGCCAGGGACTCGAACCCCGGACCCGCTGATTAAGAGTCAGCTGCTCTAACCAACTGAGCTAGCGGCGCCTGCTGACGGGGAAAACATTAGCATCCTGGCCGGGGAGGGCAAAAATCGCTTCCGCTCAGCCGCCCGCGAGCGCGGCATCCGCGCCCTGAGCAGCGGGTTCGCGGTGCGGGCGGGCGGTCTCCCGGTCCGCGCCGAGCGCGCTACGGGCGGCCCGTACGCAGGCCCACAGCAGGACGTCCGGCCCCGGCAGCCAGGGCTCGCGGACGTCCGGCGCCACCAGCCAGCGCGATCCGGCGGCCGCGGGCTCCCCGGGATCCCCGTCGTCCCCGCGGGCGGCCTTACGGGGGCGGGGGTGCAGCGGCGGCACCGTCACCGCGTCCCCGCCGCCGTGGCACAGCAGCGGCGGAACGGCACTGCCCCACTCCTCCCACGCCAGCAGCGCGGGCAGCCGGTGGGCGGTGCCGGGGGCCGCGAACAGCAGGATCCGGGCCCGGTGCGCGGCCACCGGGCCCGACCCGGGGCCGGCCGACCACAGGCGGTCCACCATGCGTCGCCCGAAGAGCGCGGGGGCGTCGATCACGTCGAAGGCCACCCCGCACGGCAGCACGCTCGGCGCGGTCGGCCGCTCCGCCCACAGCATGTGCATGCCCTCGGGGTGCGGGCTGGCGGAGGCGAGCCAGTCGGCCCCGGCGAGCGTCACGTACGCCGTGGTGGGGAAGGCGAGGTTCCGGGGAGTCTCAGGCAGCCAGTCGCTCATGGGACAGGTCTACCGATTCCCGCGACCCCCCATGCCTGATTGCCGGAAACCGGGACAGCTCGGCGGGCCGGGGAGTATCTTCCCCTTCCCGCATATGCCAACGGCTCATGATCTTGAGGCGTGGGCGTGGGCGTGGG
The DNA here is from genome assembly GCF_044769405.1 of Streptomyces sp. NPDC090442. NCBI lineage: Bacteria > Bacillati > Actinomycetota > Actinomycetes > Kitasatosporales > Streptomycetaceae > Streptomyces > Streptomyces sp. NPDC090442. Next base: position 113,015 of record NZ_JBIVXW010000023.1, on the reverse strand, counting down.
CGTGGGCGTGGGCATGAGGCGGGGGCGGTCGCGGCTCAGTCGCGGTCGGGCGGGAGGGTGCCGCCGCTGCGCAGCAGGCTGTGGCCGAACTCGACCATCTTCTGCGCGTAGTCCTCGGTCCAGTCGGCCCGTTCGGCGACCGCCGCCAGTGGCAGCCGGTCGAAGCGGCCGGGGTCGGTGAGCTGGGCGGCGGCGATCGCCTGGAACTCCGTGGCGCGGTCGGCCGCGGCGCGGAAGGCGAGCGTCAGCTCGGTCGCCCGGCCGAGCAGGGCGCCGGGGTCCTCCAGCGACTCCAGCCCGAAGAAGTGCTCGGGGTCGGTGGTGGCCTCGGGCGGCTCGAACAGGAGCTGCGCGGGCCTCATGCGGCGGGGGGCGGGTGCCGTACCGCGTGGATCGGGAGCCGGCTGCGGCTCGGACATGTACCTACCTCCGTGGTTGTCTGCCGCAATCCATTGTCGCGCCTCGCGCAAGGGGGCCGGCTTCCCGCGTGGGGGTGGGTTGGCTCTTCCGCCGGGCCCTGGTGGTTTTGGGCTGGTCGCCGTGGCGGCGGGAGGTGGGTTGGGGGGCGTTGCTGGTCGTTGGCTTCCCGTCGTGGGGGCTTGCGCCTTTCGGCTTCTCGTCGTGGGTGGGGCCGGAGGGGCTGTCCCGGGGCACTCCCCCAGCCTTCGGCCGGTAGGTGCCCCCGCGGTGCGGGCGCCTCTGGTCGGTCAGTTGAGGAATGCCCGGGGCTTCGCTTCGGATCCTGCGGGCGCACCCCGGGACGGCCCCTCCGGCCCGCGCCGTCGCCGGCTCTCCGCCGGCGGGACCGGTCCGGCCGTCCGCTGGCCGTTGGCGGGCGTTGTTGTCGGCCCTCCAGTGGTGGGCCCGGCGGGCTGCTGGTCGTCGGTGGGTGTCGTGGGGGCTTTCCGGTGGACTTACGGGCGCAGGGGGACTCGGTGTTCCGCGAGGTGGGCCAGGACGGCGTGGTTGGCTTCCCAGCCGTCGGGGAACTTGACGGTGACGCCCAGTTGGACGGGTTCCGTGGCGGGGTGTTCGTCGAGGAGGTCGGCCACGCCGGCGCGGCAGACGACGATGCAGGCGTGGCGGTGGCGGGAGGCGAGCACGCAGAGGCGGCCGGTCTCCAGGTGGAAGGCGGTTGCGTCGGGGCGGCCGGAGAGCGGGTGGAGGACGACGGTGACGTCGAACTCGCGGCCCTGGAGGCGGTTGGCGGTGTCGACGGTGACGCCGGTCACGCCGAGGTCGGTGAGGGCGGCGCGGACCGCGGCGGCCTGGTCGCGGTGGGCGGTGCCGACCGCGATCCGGGCGGCGGTCAGCGGCGCGGGCGCGTCGGACTGCTCGCTGGTGGCGGCGCCGCCACGGTCCAGGAGGCGGCGGACGACCAGGGCGAGGGCGCGGACCGCCTCCGGGTCGGTGCGCGGGGTGTGCCGGGCGGGGAGCTCCAGGAGGCCCCAGCCGGACTCGGCGGCCTCGTCCAGGACGCGGTCGACGGGCGAGCCGTCGCCGGGGACGCCGAAGGCCAGGTGCCGGTCGTCGGGCCCGGTGCCGCTGCGGAACGGGGTGTAGGGGTAGAAGGCGCTGGAGACCAGGGGCGCGGCGGTGGCCGGTAGGCGCCAGGAGACGGGGAGGCGGTGCTGCGGCAGGTCCGGGTTGTGGGCCAGGAGCGTGGCGACCGCGCTGGCGGAGGGGTCGTAGGAGAGGCCGGCCCACTGGTCGGCGCCGACGACGCTGAACGGGTCGAGCTGGCCCGGGTCGCCGACGAACAGGGCCCGTTCGAAGAGGCCGGCGACGCTCAGCAGCGCGTCGGACCGCATCTGGTACGCCTCGTCGACGATGGCGTGCCGCCAGGGCTCCTCGACCTTGGTGTAGGCCCACTTGGCGGCGGTGGAGACGACCACGTCCTGGGTGACCAGGTCGGCGATCTTGGCGGAGGTGCGGACGGCGGGGAGTTCGGCGAGGGCGGGGTCGTGGGCGCCGGGCTCGCTGGAGTGGAGCCGGCCCACGGGGAGGTCGGGGTCCTTCGCGGCGAGGCGCAGGACGAGGTCGTCGACCTGGGCGTTGGTCTGCGCGACGATCATCAACCGGCGGCCGGCGGCGGCCAGTTCGCGGGCGGCGCGGACGACGAGGGTGGACTTCCCGGCGCCCGGCGGGGAGTCGACGACGACGCCGCGGCGGGTGCTGTGCAGGGTGTCGTGGAGGATCGCGTCGGTCGCCGCGGCCGCCGCCGCGGCGGGGTCGGTCGGCGGCGGGGCGGGCAGGGGCGGAGGGGGCGTCATGCCGGGGCGCTCCCGAGGAGTCGGTTGGTGGGTGGTTGGTGGGGCCGGTGGGTCAGAGGAAGTCCTCTGGGGTGACCGGGTCGGTGGTGGGGGGCGTGTCCTCCGGGGTGGGCGGGGGGCCGCCGTGCGTCCAGGGGGTGTCCTCCGGCTCCGGGAGGCCGGGGCCGCCGCGCGGGGCGTGTTCGAAGAGCGTCCAGCACAGGGTGTCGCCGGGGTCGGGGACGGTGCCCGCCTCGGGGGTGCGGCCGCGGCCCATGCCGCCGGTGAGCCGGATGACCGGCGCGTCCTCGGCGTCGGCGGCGTAGGCGACGAACTCGGCGGTCTGGGCGCGGCCGTCGGGGAGCGGGCGGTACAGCCTGGTGCCGTCCGCCAGTTGGGGGCGGTCGCCGGTGTGCAGCGTCACCAGGGGGCGCGGCATCGGCCGCTTGCCCTCGGAGAACGCCGTCTCGACGGCGGTGACGGTGCCCTGGAGCGCCTCGCCGGCCAGCCGGCGGGCGGCCATCACCAAGGGGTCGTCCAGGGCTTCCTGGGCGTCCAGTTGGGCCTGGGCGGCTTCCCGGGAGGCCAGCTTCCGGGCGGCGGTGACCGCGTCGTCCCGGGTGGGCTGCGGCGGCTCGCCGGCGCGGATGCGGTCGCGGTGGGCGGTGTAGGACCAGCGGTCGCGCTTCCAGCGGTCGGGGGCCCGGGTGCCCTCGGGGAGGGTGCGGAGCAGGTCCAGGCCCTGCCAGACGGCGTCCCAGGTGGGGCGGAGCTGGCTCTCGACGAGGGCGCGGAGGTCCTCTTCGGCGCCGGGGGTTCGGGCGTCGTAACGGGCCATGGCGGGCGCCAGCAGCCGGTTGTCGAACGCCGGGTCGGTGGCGGGGCCGGCGGGCGGGCAGCGCAGTTGACCGTCCGCGTCGCGGGCCGCCTCGGCGAACTCGGCCGCCCGTTGGGCCGGTACGCCGGGCGGCGGGGCGATCCAGGCGAGCAGCGCGCCCAGGTGCTGGTCCTCCAGGACGCTCTGGCCGGTCGCCCAGTGGCGGGTCAGCAGGTCGGTCATGGCCAGGAGGAGGCAGGAGCCCGGTACCCGGGCCCGCTCGCCGAGGTGGGTGAACCAGCGGCCGAGCAACGGGACATGGGGCGGGGCGGGGTAGGGGGTCTCCGGGTCCTGTTCGGTCGTCCGCCGGAACCGCATCGAGCGGCCCAGGAGGCGGACGTAGTCGATGCCGGCCCCGCTGGGCACGATCAACTGGGGCGCGTCCGTGCACAGTTCGACCTGTACGGGGACCTTCTTGCCGGTCTCGGCGTCGGTCTCCTTGCGCTCCTCGAACTCGACGTCGTCGGCGAAGCCGTCCACGTAGGGCAGCACCGCCTCGGCCAGGTCGGCGAGGAAGGCGAACCGCAGGTCGCGGTCGCGGGGTTGGGGGACGGTCAGCAGCAGCGGCTTCTCCCAGTCGGTGCCGACCAGGGCGCCCAGGGGAGCGCCGGCCTCACCGGCGGTGGTCAACGGGACGAGGACCAACGGGCGGGCGGAGAGGTGGCGGTGGCGGACCGTGGCGAGCGGCTGGGCGCGGCCGGCGGCCACCGCCTCCATCCGGGCCAGCGTCTCGATCAGCGACATGCGTCCGTCTCCTCCTGGGGCGCGGTGTGCGCCCTCGGGGCGGCCAGGGCCTCGGCGCGCAGGGCGGCGGCGGTGCGCAGGGCCCGCACGGCCGGGTCGTCGGGGTCGGGGCCCGGGGCGCCGGCGGCGGCCGCCAGTGCCTCCTCGATGGTGCGCAGCCCGCCCAACTCGCCGCGGGCGCCACGCCCCAGGGACTCGACGGAGCCGTCCTGACGGGAGCGCTTGCGGCAGTGGAAGGCGAGTTCGCAGGCGGCCAGGCATTCGGGGGCGTAGGCGGCGGAGACCGCCTCCACCGCCTCGGTCAGCTCGGGCGCCGGACGGGTCGCGGTCCGGCCGTCGTCGGCGAGCCCGAGGTCGAAGGTGGTGCCCTCCGGGGGCGCGGCGGCGATCTCCTCGACGCGGGTGAGGCGGGCCAACTGGCGGCGGGTGGTGGCCAGTTGCTTGCGGACGTCGACGGGGGCGGCGGTGGGGAGGTTGGAGAAGTCCTTGGGGCAGACCAGCAGCACCCGGTCGCGGACGCGGGCGGGGCGGCCGGTGTGCGCCGCGACGCGCTCCGCCACCGCCTCCAGGGCGAGGACGTAGACGGCCGACTGCCGGGCGGCGGCGCCGACCTTGGCGGCGTCCGCGGCCCCGTCGATCATCGGGAATGACTTGATCTCGACGACGGTCCAGGTGCCGTCCGGATGCACCACCACGGCGTCCGGCTCCAGGTAGGCGGGGGAGCCGGCGACCTCCATGGCCAGCAGCGGGTGGTCCAGCAGCGCCCAGCCGCCGGCCGCGGTGGTCTCGCGCAGCGCCAGGGCGGTGCGCGCCGCCCGGCCCTCGGGCCCGGACGCGGACAGGTCGGGGCGGGCCACCGCGTCGTCCTCCGGGAGAGCGGCGCCCGGAGCCAGCCGCTCGCAGACCAGCCGCAGCAGCTCCGCGCCGCCGTCGGCCTTCACCCGCGCCTCGAAGGAGTTGCCGCGGACCAGCGCGAACTGGGACTGGCCGTAGGCCGCGGGGGCGCCCAGCGCGCGGGCCAGGCCGGCCTTGTCGACGCCCGCGCCGTCCAGCAGGGCCCGGCGCCGGCAGCCGGGGTTGGCGGCGAGCGCGGCGAGCGCGCGGGCGTCCAGCGGCCGGGGGCGCACGCCGGGGCCGCGCAGTTCGGTCAGGCGCTGGCGCAGGCTCGGAACGGGCGCCGGGTGCCCTCGCATCGGCTCCCCTGGGCCACCCGGTGCAAGCACCGGCTCCACTGGAGCGGCTGCCGCCGCGCCGCCTGAGGACGGGGCCCCCGGTGGGGCCGCCGCGGGTCGGCTTTCGCGGGAAACGTTCACCCGCCGAAGTGTGGCACCTGGCGCCCGCCACACCGGAACCGGCTCCGCCGCGACGGCCGCCTCCGGGCCGCTCCCCAGGGAGCGCGGGTCGGGTTTCGGCCAGGTGCGCGATGATGGAGGGCCGCGGTCAGCGCCGCCCGCGCCCAGCGACCCACGACGACAAGCCGGGAACCCGGCGAGAGGTACGACCCATGGCACCGCGCATTCTCCTGGCCAGGCACGGGCAGACGGAGTGGTCCGTCTCCGGCCGGCACACCGGACGGACCGACATCCCGCTGCTCGACGAGGGGCGGCAGGGCGCCAAGCTCCTGGGCGAGCGGCTGCACCGCGCCCCCTGGGACGGCCTGCCGGACGTCGAGGTCCGCACCAGCCCCCTGGTGCGCGCCAAGGAGACCTGCGAACTGGCCGGTTTCGGCGCGCGGGCCCAGGAGTGGGACGCGCTGCTGGAGGTCGACTACGGCGCGTACGAGGGGCTGACGCCGGCGCAGATCAAGGCCGGGCGGCCGGGCTGGCTGATCTGGCGGGACGGGGTGCCCGAGGGCGAGACGCTCGCCGAGGTCGCCGCGCGCGCGGACGAGGTGGTGTCCTGGGCGCGCTCGGCCGACCGTGACGTGCTGGTCTTCGCGCACGGCCACATCCTGCGCGTCCTGGGGGCGCGTTGGCTGGGACTGGACGTCTCGTTCGCGGCCCGGCTCCGCCTGGCGCCGACGTCCCTGTCGGTGCTGGGCTGGGCGTACGGCGAGCCGGCCGTGGAGAGTTGGAACGAGACCGGCCACCTGGAGTGAGGCGGCGGGGCGCGCTAGGCCCTGGCGCGCCCCACCGGTGTCGTCGCGTACCGCTCCAGGAAGTCGGCGACCGGGCCGTGGTCGCGGTACGGGCCGAGCACCCGGGCGGTGCCGTTCAGTATGGCCCGGATGCGGGCCGAGCGGACCTGGGTCAGCAGGGTGAGGACCCGTAGGGCGGCCGTGGCGGACTCCTCGGCGAGGCCGCCGGCCGCGAGGTTGCCGGCCAGTTCGGCGGTGAACAGGGCGATGTTCCGGGTGAAATGGGGGTCTTGGAGCGCCACCGCCCGCCGCGCGTGCTCCGCCGCGCGCCCCTTCTCGCCCAGCGCCGACCAGCACTGCGCCGTGAGGCCCGCCAGTTCGGCCTCCCCGTAGAAGCTCATCCACTCCGGGTCGCGCTCGCCGGGCCCGGTCGCGAACAGTCGCTCGGCCCGGACCAGGGTCTGCTCGCAGCCGGTGCGGTCGCCCAGCCCCGCCCAGCCGCCGGCCTCGCGCAGCGCCAGCAGCGACCGCAGCCGGGGTGATCCGAGCCGCTTGGCGGCCTGTTGGGCGGCCTGTGCGGCCCGCACCGCCTCGCGCGGCCGGCCGGCGTCGCGGGCCAGGAAGGCGGTGTTGCAGAACGCGTGCGCCTCCAGGGCGGCGTCGCCGCAGACCCGGGCGGTGGACAGCGCCTCCGCGTAGTGCGAGCGGGCGTCGTCGAGGCGGCCGGAGTCGTGCGCCAACCAGCCCACGGAGATGGCCAGTTCGCCGGCCCCGGCGTGCAACCGGTCGTAGACGGAGCGGCGTTGGATGCCGGCGTCGAGCAGTTCGTAGGCGGCGCGCAGCGGTTGGACGGCGCGCTGGTAGAGGCCGTCGGCGCCGTGCCGGTCGTCGAGCAGCCGGATCTTGCGGACGGCCTCCTCGACGGCGGTGGCCTCGGCGGCGCCGGCCTGGGTGCCGGGGGCGGTGCGGGGTCCGGGCACGGTCGCGGCGCCGGCCAAGTCGTCGGGGCCGGTCGGGCAGAGGCCGGCCAGGCCCAGGGCGGCCGCCGGGCCGCCGGTGATGAACGCGCGACGTAGCACGTCGCTCTCCTCGGAGTTCTGGATACGGGTATCGCGGTGGTCGGTTGCCAGGGGCGTGGCGGCCCCCGTCCGCGCCCCCCGTCCGCGGACCGTCTCCCGCGGCGCGAACCCCATGTCGGGGAGCGTCAGCCCCGGGAACATGTGCCGGAACACCCGCTCGTAGGCGTAGTTCGGGCACCGGATCTCCCCGGACTCGACGCGGCCCACGTAGCGGGCGTCGCACGAGACCCGTTCGCCGATCTCACGGGCGGACCGGCGGACCGCCGCCGCGAACTCGCCGGGCGACAGTCGGCCGCGCAACTGCCTGAAGGCGGTGTTCGGGCGGGCGGGGGCGGTGCGGGACGACGCTGAACGTGGAGCTTGCGACGCCATGGCGGACCTCTCCGTGCCCTGTTGTGCCATCGTGGCCTCGCCGCGTCCTGGCGGTGCGGCGGGGACGACCGTACCCGCTGTGATGGGTCCACCACCCTGGGTTTGGCGACAAACCGGAATATCTCACCCGTGATCTGCCATGAAGCGCCATCCTTTGCAGCGTTCCGCCGCCGTAGCCGTTGACGCGTTTTCCCGTTGGAGACGGTGTAAAGGGTGTGGCGCGTGCAGGAGGAGGGGTTCTCCGTGTGGGAGACCGGCGTCGGCAGGGGCGGCAGCGGGTCCGCGGGACGGGTCGCGGACCGCGAGGGGTGCGGCGCGACCGTGGGGAGCGCCGCCCGGCCCTGTGACCTGGTCACGGTGCCGACCCGGCAGGGGCTGGAGGCGGTGGACATCCTGCGGCTGCGGGACGGCGTCGGCCCGGTCCTGCACGACGGCGCCTGCGACACCCTCGGCTTCCTGGTCCCGCCGGGGACGGCCGACGGCTGGGACGTGCCGGGCAGCGCCTGTACGCAGACGTCGGGACGCGGGGTCCGCTTCGGCGGGCCGGACGACGGGGCCGTGGCGGAGCCCCCGGTGAAGGGCACCGGCTGGCTGGTGCCGCCGGAGGGGGCGTACGCCGACGCCACCGACCCGGTGGTGCTGCGGGCGGCGTTGGGCGAGGCGGCCCGCACGATCGAGGCGGTCGACCGCTGCCAGTGAGGCGACGCACAGAACGGTGGAGGGGCGGCTCGGGCCGCCCCTCCACCGTTCTGTGCTCCGACCGCCTCGCCGTCAGCGCTTCGAGAGCGAGTGTCCGTCGGGCTCCGGCGCGGGGGACGGATCGGGCAACGAGACGCCCGGGGGCAGGCCCTGGGCCGGGGGTCCGGCGGGCGGGGCGGGGTGATCGGCCGCCGGGCGGGACCGACGGGTCGCGGCGAGCGCCCGGTCGTAGACGGCCATCAGCTCCTGGGCGCTGCGGTCGATGTCGTACCGCCGCACCACCGGCGGCACCGGCAGCCGGTCCGCGCCGTCGCGCCGCAACTCCCGCAGCGCGGTGGCCAGTTCGTGCACGCCGGGGCTGACCCGGCGGGCGCCGGGGGCCTGGTCGGCGGGCAGGTCGTCGACGGCCGGGCAACTGCCGTAGAGGACGGGCAGCCCGGACGCCAGGGCCTCCAGGGCCGCCAGCCCGAACGCCTCGTCCGGGGACGGCGAGACGAAGACGTCGATGGCCGACAGCAGGCCGGGGATGTCCGGCCCGTCGCCGGCCGCCGGCCCGTCCGCGCCACCGCGGGCGCCGAGCAGGTGGATCCGGTCGCCGGACCCGAACTGCCCGGCCATCCGCCCCAGCATCTCCCGCTCCGGCCCGTCGCCGGCCAACATCAGGTGTACGCCGGGGAGTTGGGTGACCGCCCGGACCAGCACGTCGAACCGTTTGCCGGGGACCAGACGGCCGGCGCCGCCGACCACGAACGCGTCGGGCGGCAGGCCGAGTCGGGCTCGGACCGCGTCCCGGGCGGCGGGGTCGTGGGCGAAGCGGTGCGCCTCGATGCCGTTGGGCACCACGTGGAGCCGCGACTCGGGGACGCCCCAGCGGCGCAGCCGGGCGGCGACGGTGTCGGAGACCGCGACGGTGGCCGAGCCCAGGCGCTCGGTGGCCCGGTACAGGGTGCGGACGCCGCGGGTCAGCCGCCGGCCCTCGATGACCGCGTCGCCCAGCGAGTGTTCGGTGGCGACCACGGCGCGGACGCCGGCCAGCCGGGCGGCGATCCGACCGTAGACGCAGGCCCGGTAGAGGTGGGTGTGGACGAGGTCGGGGCCGCTGGCGCGGATCAGGCCGGCCAGGCGGGGGAGTGCGGACAGGTCGCGGTGGCCGGTCATGTCGAGGTGGGTGACGGGGGTGCCGTCCGCCTCGATGGCCTCGGCGAGCGGGCCGGGGGCGGTCAGGGTGACGACCTCGCAGTGGGCGGGCAGCCGGCGCAGCAGCAGCCGCAACTGCTGCGCCGCGCCGCCCACTTCGAGGCCGGTGATGACGTGCAGGACTTTCACCGGATCCCTCCAGGGGTAGCGGCCGGGGTGGCCTGGTCGGCGGCCGGATCGGCCGCGTCGGGGGGCAACGGACGGCGGTGTGGCGGGCGGGGGCGGCGGCCGGCGGGCGCGGGGCGGGCCGGCGCGCCCGCGGTCATCGGCCCTCCCTGCGGAGCAGCCGCCGGGCCGTCGCCCGCAGCAGGATCCGCAGGTCCGCGCCCGGCGACCAGCCGTCGGCGTAGCGGGCGTCGAACCGCGCCCGGTCCTCGGCGCTGGCGCCCTCGCGCAACCCGTGCACCTGCGCCAGGCCGGTGAGGCCGGGCGGCATCGCGGTGGCCCGGTCGGGGTGGCGGCGGACCAACTCGGCGGCGCGCGAGGGGCGTTCGGGGCGCGGACCGACCAGGCTCAGCTCGCCGCGCAGCACGTTGAACAGCTGCGGCAGCCCGTCCAACGAGGTGGCGCGCAACCACCGGCCGAGGCGGCCGGGCCGGGCCCCGGGGCGCGCGGTGCGCAGCCGCAGCAGGGCGAAGCGGCGCCCGTCCCGGCCGGCCCGGTCCTGCCGGCACAGCACCCCGGGCCCGTCCGCCAGCCGGACCGCCAGCGCGCAGGTGGCCAGCAGCGGCGCCGTCAACAGCAGCGCCGCGGAAGCCAGGACGAGGTCCAGGGCCCGTTTGGCCGGGCCGCCGGGCCGGCCCCGGCCGGTGCGCAGCGGCCGGCAGGCGAACCCCCACAGGTGCCCGGTGCCGGGCGCCGGCGGCTGCCCGTCGTGGCCCGCGGCGGCCCCGGCCAGCCAGACGGCCGCGCCCTGCCGCAGGAACCGGTGCAGCAGCGCCGCGGTGTACGGGTCGCTCTCCGGCGGCAGGAGGAACACCGCGTCGCGGACGGTGTGCCGGATGACCGCGCGGGTCAGCGCCTCGGACGAGCGGAGCAGGGGCACCGTGGCGCCCGCCCCGGTCCCGTCGGGCGCGGCCGGCCCGGTGGGCACCACGCCCACCGGGCGCAGTCCGTATTCCGGGTGCGCCACCAGGGCCGCGGCCAGTTGCCTGGCGGTCGGCTCCGGGCCGACCAGCAGCGTCGACCGCGGCCGGCGCCGGGCGGCGGCGCGCCGCGCCCGGTACACCACGGCCCGCCCGGCGGCCGCCAGCACCGCCTGGAGGACCACCCCGGCGGGCAGCGCCATCGGGCCCAGCGCCCGCCCCGGTTGCAGCGCGGCCAGCGCCGCGGCCACCGCGCACCAGCCGGCCGCGGCCCGCCCGAGCAGCGGCGCCAACTCCTCCAACGCGGCCGGGGCCGGGCCGGGGCGGTGGAGCCCGGCCCGCGCGGTGAGCAGCAGCAGGACCGGCACCAGCCCGGCGAGCAGCGCCGGATCCGCGCCCACGAGGAGGACCGCGCCCGCGGCGGCCAGCGCATCGGCCGCGGCCAGCAGGACGGGGACGGCGCGCCGCGGCACGGCTCGCCCGCCCCGCGCCGCGGACACCGGGGCGGGCGCCGCGCCCCGGCCCGTACGGACCGGCGCGGCGGGCCGCGGCAGCGCCCCGGCCGGCGGCCTGGGGTCCCGCCCGGCGCGGGCCGGGGGAGTGTGCGCGCGCCCGGCCGTCATCGCCCGGCCCGCGCCGCGGTCAGGACGGGCGGCACGGCGAGCAGCTCCCGGTAGACGTTCAGCACCGCGCCCGCCGTCCGCTGGGCATCGTGGGCCATCCGTACGTGGTCCCGCAGCCGCTCGCCGAGCGCGCTTCGTCGTTCGGGATCGGTGAGCAGGGCGGTCAGGGCCCCGGCCAGCGCGGCCGGGTCGCCGGGCGGCACCAGGCAGGCGTCGACGGCGTCCGGCGGCAGGCACTCCCGGGCCCCGCCGACGTCGCTCAGCACCACGGGCCGGCCGCACGCCATCGCCTCCAACGGGGCCAGCGCCGTCCCCTCCCAACGGGACGGCAACACCACCAGGTCCGCGGCCCGGTACCAGCCGACGGTGGTCTCGGCGGCGCCGGCGAAGACCACCCCGGGCGGCGCGCTCCGCTCCAAGGCCACCCGGTCCGGCCCGTCGCCGACCAGCACCAGATGGGCGCCCGGCACCGCCGCGACCACCTTGGGCCAGGCCCGCAACAGCGTCGACTGGCCCTTCTGCGAGCACAGTCGCGCCACGCACACCACCAGCGGCGCCCCGGCCGGCACGGCGTCGCACAGCGCGGGCAGGGAGTCGCGCAGTTCCTGCCGGGCGTCGTCGTCCCCGGGGGAGAACCGCCGCAGGTCCACGCCGTTGGTGATCACCACCCACCGGCCCGCCAACCGGGCGGCCGTCCCGCGTGCCCGTTGGGCCTCGCTCGCGCACAGCACCCGGTCGGTGCAGCGCACCACCCGCCGCTCCCGGGCCTCCCCGGCCCGCACGGTCAGCGCGCCGGCCGCCTCGAACGGCCAGCAGTGCGGCTGGTACACGGTCGGGATCCGCCCGCGCACCGCCAACCGGGCGGCGGCCCCGGCCCGTGCGCCGTGTACGTGGACGAGGTGCGGGCCGGTGCGCCGGACCAGTCGGGCCAGCCGCCGGGCCCCGGACAGCGCCGCCCCGAAGGCGCCGGCCGGCCACAGCACCACCTCGGCACCCGCGGTGGCGGCCGCCGCGTGCAGGGTGCCGCCGGGCGGCGCGGCCACCACCACCCGCAGCCCGGCCGCCACCTGCGACCGCACCAGGCCGGCGACGACATGGGCGAGCCCGCCGTCGACCGACCGGGACACATGCAGGACCGTGAGCCGCTCCTGGGGCGGCAGGTCTGGTGGCAACACGCGCACTGCTCCCCTGATTACCGAGCCGTCAGAACGTTCACGGGAATTTCCGGCGCCTTCTCGCTCAGTGCCGCAGATCGGCCTGGAGGAAGAGCGCGCCGAGAAAATAACCCGCCTTTCGGGTGGTGCAGCGGAATGCCGACCGATCGCGCCCGGACCAGGGCGCGGTCGTCGTGTCGAGGACCTCGGAATCGAGGCCGGGAGCGTTGCGGCAGGCGGGCGTGCCGGGCCGCTTCCGGTCGAAATCCGAATGGCGTGGGGTCGCCGCCGCATTCGCCGGTTCGGCGGAATGCCGGGGCACGACTGGAGTAATCCGGTCGGCCCGGGCGGAGATTCCGCTCCCGATTCCGGGCGTTCCGTGGTACGCGACGACGCCGGCCCGCTCCCGGGCGTGCGCGGGAAGGGGGCGCTCGCCCAGCGCCTCGCCTCCGTCCCACACCGCCGCCGGCCGCCGCGGCACGGCGCGGCGGCCGGGCACCCAGGAATCGGCGGCCCGGGCGACGCCGCCGTGCCCGGTCGCGGGGCAGCGCTCGGCGAAAGGAATTCGGGAGGATTCCCGCGGGGGCGGGGCGGCCACTGCCGAAGTCGGCGGGGCCGACAAAGCCGGGGCCGCGACCGCGCATACGGCGTCGCGCCCGGTGCGGTCCATCGACTTCCGCATGTCTTCTCTCCGACTTCAATCAGTCAAACAGGAGAGCACTCTGACAGAAATCATGTTGGAAATCGCGGCAGGCACGCCGCGCTGCGGTCCGGGTTTCCGATCCGGGGAATACCAGCCAGACAGCCTAATGAATGAGCCCAAGAGGTAACGGCCGTATCCGTGACCCATATTGTTCGTTGTGTCCGATGCCCCATTCGCGAACTGAAAGGAGAATGGGATGAAGCGGTTCATCAAGACCGCCGCGATGGCCGCGGTCTCGTCAGCCCTGGTGCTGGGGGGCGCGGGTGTCGCAACCGCCGGCGACGACGGTGGCCACCACGGGCGTCAAGGCCGGCACCACCACGGCCACCACGGCCGGGGCGCGCACGCGAAGGGCTTCGCCGCGCACTCGCCGGGCGTCCTCAGCGGCAACGTCATCCAGATCCCGATCGACATCCCGATCAACGTGTGTGGCAACAGCATCGACGTGATCGGGCTGCTCAACCCGGCCTTCGGCAACCACTGCCTCAACAAGTGATCCGACGCCGGTCCCAAGGGACATCGGACCGGCCGGGGCTCCTGGCATGACAGGGGTGGACCGCCCACGGCCCGAGGCCGCCGGGCGGTCCACCACCCGGCCCCCGCACAGCGCCTGACCAGCGAATTCGCCACCGGGGTGGCACGCCATACTGGTGACATGGGAAGAACCAGGCGCGGGCGTGGCGGCCCGGAGTCCGTCACCGGCACGGTCGGTGGCGGCATCGCGGAACTGCGGCCCGACCAGGACCGGCCGCGCGGATGGACGCTGTTGATCGACGGCGCCCCGCAGTCCCATGTGGACCTCGACGACCCGGCGTATCTGGAATTCTCCTACCAGCGGCGGCTCGGCCACATCGCCGACCTGGCCGCCCCGCCCGGCACGCCGCTGCGCGTCGTCCATCTCGGCGGTGGCGCACTGACGTTGGCGCGGTACATCGCCGCGACCCGGCCCCGCTCCACCCAGCAGGTCGTGGAGATCGACGCCCCGCTGGTCCAACTGGTCCGCGAGCGGCTCCCGTTGGAGAGCGCCTGGCGGATACGGGTGCGCGGCGCGGACGCCCGCGCCGGACTGGCCAAGATCCCGGACGGCTGGGCGGACCTGGTCATCGCGGACGTCTTCGCCGGGGCCCGCACGCCCGCGCATCTGACCAGCGGCGAATTCGTGGCGGAGGTGCGGCGGGCGCTCCGGTCCGGCGGGCTCTACGCGGCCAACCTCGCCGACGGACCGCCGCTCTCGTTCCTGCGCGGACAGATCGCCACCGTGCACACCGTCTTCCCCGAGCTGGCGCTGACCGCCGAGCCGGCCGTGCTGCGCGGCAGGCGGTTCGGCAACGCCGTGCTGCTCGCCGGGGACCTGCCGCTGCCGGTCGGGGAGTTGACCCGGCGGGCGGCCGGCGATCCGCACGCCGGCCGGGTCGAGCACGGCCGGGCGCTGCTGGACTTCACCGGCGGCGCGGCCCCGGTCACCGACGCCACCGCGGTTCTCTCCCCGGCTCCGCCCGCCGGCGCCTTCAGGTGACAGTGGCCTGGTGGACCGTCAGCTTCCCAGTCAGGTGGTGCGGTTGAGGGTTTCGACCACCGGCGGGTGGCCGTTCCAGGTGCAGATCACCGAGGTGTGGGCGCCGTTGCCGGTGAAGTCGACGCGGAGCCACTGGTCCTGCTTCCAGACCTGCATCTCCCAGCCCGGGTTGGGGGTCGCCGAGACCAACTCGGCGGAGTCGTTGCCGAGGGAGAGGACCACCCGGCCGCCGGGGGTGGCGTAGTTGTGGACCCGGCCGCCGGTGGCCGGGGGCGCGTTGGTGCCCGGGGGGTTCGTGGGGGTGGCGGCGGGGCTGGTGGTGCGGTACGGGGCGGTGGTCCGTGCCGGGCGGTCGTCGGAGGACGGGGTGGGGCTCGCGGACGGCGGGGCGGACGGTTTGGGGCGGTGCGTGGAGGAGACCTGCGGCAGGGCCGAGGAGTCCACCTGGTCGGACAGGGGCAGCGCGCGCGGCGCGTCGTAGGCCGTGCCGGACAGCACGGTGTGCACGCCGAACCACGACAGGGCGACCGCGGCGCCGGTCGCCAGCGTCCAGGCCGCCGCGTGAACCAGACCTCGTTGCATCTGCGTCATCTTGCCGCACCCGTAGGGCCGCTCGCAGCCCGCCCGGCACCGGGGGCGGCGGCGTCCGGTCGTCAACCTCGGGGCGGGAAACCCGCTCGTATGGCGTACGGTGCGGCCCATGGCACGAGTGCTCGTCGTCGAGGACGACCCGTTCGTACGCTCCGCGCTCATCCGGCACCTGACCGAGGCCGGGCACGCGGTGCGCAGCGTCGCGACCGCCCTGGAGGCGCTGCGCGAGGTCGCGCACGTCGGCTTCGACCTGGTCGTCCTCGACCTCGGGCTGCCCGATCTGGACGGCGGCGAGGCGCTGAAGATGCTGCGCGGCATCACCGACGTCCCGGTGATCATCGCCACCGCGCGGGACGACGAGGCCGAGATCGTCCGGCTGTTGAACGACGGCGCCGACGACTACCTCACCAAGCCGTTCTCGGTCGAGCACCTCTCGGCCCGGATGGCCGCCGTGTTGCGCAGGTCCCGGGGCGCCGCCCCCGGGGCGGAACCGCCCTCACGAGTGATCCGGGTCGGCGGGCTGGCCATCGATCCGCTGCGCCGCCAGGCCGAGTTG
Organism: Streptomyces sp. NPDC090442; assembly: GCF_044769405.1. Taxonomy (NCBI): domain Bacteria; kingdom Bacillati; phylum Actinomycetota; class Actinomycetes; order Kitasatosporales; family Streptomycetaceae; genus Streptomyces; species Streptomyces sp. NPDC090442. The sequence continues at coordinate 97,490 of NZ_JBIVXW010000023.1, read as the reverse complement.
GACGGCGCCGCGCTCGACCTGACCCGCCGCGAGTTCGACCTGTTGGCCTTCCTCGCCGAGCGCCCCGGCGTCGTCGTCCCTCGCAAGGAGATCCTGGCCGAGGTGTGGCGGCAGTCCTACGGGGACGACCAGACCATCGACGTCCATCTGTCCTGGCTGCGCCGGAAGTTGGGGGAGACCGCCGCCCGGCCGCGGTACCTGCACACCCTGCGCGGCGTCGGCGTGAAGCTGGAGCCCCCCGCGGTGAGGGGCGCCGCGCCGTGAGGTGGGCGCTGGTGAAGGTGGCCCTGGCGGTCACCACGATGGTCGTGGTCGCGTTCGCCGTCCCGTTGGGGCTGGTGGTCAAGGAGATGGCGTCCGACCGTGCCTACGGGGGCGCCGAGCGGCAGGCCGCCGCCCTCGGGCCGGTGCTCGCCATCACCACCGACCGCACCCAGCTCGAACGGGCCCTGGCCAGCGCCGAGACCGGCCCCGGCGAGCGGATCGGCATCCACGTCCCGGCGGGTGCCCAGGGCGGCGGGCCGGCCGAGATCGGCGCCCGCCGGGCCGCCCCCGCCGACATCGCCGCCGCGGTCCGGCTCGGCCGGGCCTCCATCGCCCAGGTGCCCGGCGGCACCGCGCTGCTCCAACCCACCGCGGTCGCCTCCGGCATCGCCGTCATCGAGGTGTACGTCCCCGACGCCGCGCTCACCAACGGCGTGGCCACCTCCTGGGCGATCCTGGCCGGCGTCGGCCTGGCGCTGGTGATCGGCTCGGTCGCGGTCGCCGACCGGCTCGGCACCCGGATGGTGCGCCCCGCCGGGCGACTGGCCGTCGCCGCCCACGACTTGGGCCGGGGCGACCTCGGCGTCCGCGTCCGGGAGGACGGCCCGAAGGAGCTGCGCTCGGCGGCCAGCGCGTTCAACTCCATGGCCGACCAGGTCGTCCAACTGCTGGCCAACGAACGGGAGTTGGCCGCCGACCTCTCGCACCGCCTGCGCACCCCGCTGACCGTGCTGCGGCTCAACGCCGCCTCGCTCGGCGACGGCCCGGCCGCCGAGCAGACCCGGGCCGCCGTCGAGCAGTTGGAGCGCGAGGTCGACCAGATCATCCGCACCGCCCGCGCCCAACGGGAGCAGAGCGCCCAGGCCGCCGCGGTGGCCGGCTGCGACGCCGCCGAGGTGATCCGCGAACGGATGGACTTCTGGTCGGCGTTGGCCGAGGACGAGGGCCGCACCGTCCGGGTCGCCGGCGCGGACCGCCCGGTGCGGGTCCCGGCCGCCCGCCCCGACCTCGCCGCGGCCCTGGACGCCATGCTCGGCAACGTCTTCCGGCACACCCCCGAGGGCACCGCGTTCGCCGTCGACGTCCACAACGCCGACGACGCGGTGATCGTGCTGGTCTCCGACGCCGGGCCGGGCATCGCCGACCCGGCCGCCGCGCTGCGCCGCGGCCACGGGGGCGGCGGTGCGGGCTCCACGGGGCTGGGCCTGGACATCGTCCGCCGGCTCGCGGAGTCCACCGGCGGCGACGTGCGGATCGGCCGCTCGGTGCTCGGCGGCACCGAGGTCCGGGTCTGGCTGGCCCTGGACAGCCGGCGCGCCGCCGGCGGCACCCGGCGCGGGCACCGGCTGCGCCGCCGGCTCGGCGCCCGCCGCCGACGGGGTGCCCGCCCCGCGCCGGACGCCGGGGACCGTCGGCCTTAACCGCCCCCTTCGGCTTCCTTAACGCGGCCATAAGTCCCCCAACCGCCGTACCGAAACCGGCATTTGTCCGTTTCGCTGCCGCTAGCGTGCGGGGCGCACCCCCAGGCCCTGAGCCGTCCGACAGGCCCTGGGAGGTGTGCCCCCACCCCATGCGATGACAGGCAGGCACGCCATGAGTTCCTCGGCACACCGGCGCCGTACGAGCCGCACCACCAAGCTGATCGGGACCGCGGTGGCCGGCGCGCTGGCGGTCGGCGGCGGGATCGCCGTCGCCGGCTCCGCGCTGGCGACCAAGGCCCCGCAGCCCGGCACCGCCGCCCGCGCCGGCTTCTCCCCGTACGTGGACACCTCCCTCTACCCCGCCTACGACCTGACCGACACCGCCCGGAAGGCCGGGGTGAAGGAGTTCACCCTCGCCTTCCTCACCTCCGGCGGCGGCTGCGTCCCCAAGTGGGGCGGCTCGGGCGACCTCGGCGGTGACGCGATGGCCAAGCAGATACCGGCGCTGCGCAAGGCCGGCGGCGACGTCCGGGTCTCCTTCGGCGGCGCCAACGGCACCGAACTGGCCGCCGCCTGCTCCTCCGCGTCCCAACTGGCCGCCGCCTACGGCAAGGCCGTCGACCAGTTCAAGCTCACCAAGGTCGACTTCGACATCGAGGGCGGCGCGCTGCCGAACGCGGCCGCCAACACCCGCCGGGCGCAGGCCGTCGCCCAGCTCCAGAAGCAACACCCGGGCCTGGACGTCTCGTTCACGCTCCCGGTGATGCCCGAGGGGCTCACCCAGGACGGCGTGAACCTCCTCGCCGACGCCAGGAAGAACGGCGTCAAGACCTCCGCCGTCAACATCATGGCGATGGACTACGGCTCCTCCTACGGCGGCAACATGGGCACCTACGCCACCCGGGCCGCCACCGCCACCCAGGGCCAGGTGAAGAGGGCCCTCGGCCTGAGCGACGCGGACGCCTGGAAGGCCGTCGCGGTCACCCCGATGATCGGCGTCAACGACGTCCAGGGCGAGGTCTTCACGCTCGACGACGCGGCCGCCCTGGTGAAGTTCGCCCGGAGCAAGCACCTGTCCCGGCTGTCGATGTGGTCCGCCACCCGCGACAAGCCCTGCCCCGGTGGACCGTCCCACTCCGCCCAGCCGACCTGCAGCTCCGTCGCCCAGGCCCCGCTGGCCTTCAGCAAGGCGTTCGCCGCCTACACCGGCTGACCCCCCACCGGTCCGGGCCCCCACGTCCCGGACCGCTCCTACGGCGGGGCGCGGCGGCCCCCACCCCCACCCGCTGCGCCCCGCCCCCTTCTCGGTACGGCGGACGGCCGCCGGTCAGCCGCCGGCGCGCACCGCGGCCCGGAACGCGATCGGCGTGATCCCGGCCTGCCGTTGGAAGAACTTGCTGAAGTTGGTGGCGTCCGCGAAACCCAGCCGGTCCGCGATCCGCGAGGCCGGCTGGTCGCCGTGTGCCAACAGCCGCTTGGCCTCCAGCACCACCCGCCGGTCGATGAACTCCTTCGCCCCGACGCCGGCCGCCGTCTCGGTGGCCCGGGAGAGCGTGCGGGGCGCGTAGCCCAACGACCGGGCGTAGTCGGCGACCCGGCGGCTGCGGGTGAACCCGCGCTCCACCGCGTCCCGGAACCGCAGATACGTCTCGCCCGCCTCGCACGTCCCGCCGTCCGCCCCGTCCGCCGGCCCGCCCGGGTGCGCGGCCCGCAGCACCAGGACGGCCAACAGGTGCCGCAGCACGTCCAGATGCACCTCCAGCGGCAGCCCGCCCAACGCCCCGAACTCGCGGTGCAGATGCCCCAGCGCCCCGTCCAGCGCGCGGGCGGCGGCGCCCTCGGGGCGTCGCACGGCGGGCCCGTACCAGTCCTCGATCCGGGCCGCGGTGGCGGTCGCCGGGTCCAGGAAATCGGACTCGAAGAGCACCAACCGCCCCTCCGCGCCCGTCAGATCGCCGAAGTGCTGCACCTGCCCGGGCCGCGACCACAGCAGGTCCCCGGGGGTGAGGAGGTGCTCCCGGAAGTCGACGGAGTGGACCAGCCGCCCGCGGTCCAGGGCCAGCAGGTGGTGGAAACCGGGCCGGTGCGGCGTCGACAGTTGGCAGGCTTCCGCGCGCCCGCGCAGCTCGGCGAGGGTCAGCACCTCCACCCCGGCGGGCCGCCCGACCGGCGCGGAGAACGGCACCTCGCGGATCGCCCCTGCATCCTCTCGGGGATCCTGTCGCTTTTTCACCATGACCCGTCGCCTCGCTACCCCGGAATCTCCCGTTCGTACCCCTAGCGTAGGAGACGTCAGCACCGCTGATGGCGGAAAACGGCAGCCACACCTCGGCGACCGGAACACCGCGGTCCGTAGGGCATACCTCGCCCTCCTCAAAGAACCACCGGGAGAACCCAACCATGTCCAAGATCGCTCTCTTCGGGGCCAACGGCACCATCGGCAGCCGCATCCTCGACGAGGCCCTGCGCCGCGGCCACCAGGTCACCGCGGTCGTCCGCGACCCCGCCAAGCTCACCAAGAGCGACCCCAACCTCACCGTGGTCACCGGCGACGTCCTCGACCCGGAGTCCGTCGCCGAGGTCGTCAAGGGCCAGGACGTGGTGGTCAGCGCGGTCGGCGGCGGCGGCGGCCCCGGTCACATCGCCACCATCCGGCCCGCCGCGGAGGCGTTGGTCGCCGGCGTGCGGACGCTGGGCGGGGACGCCCCGCGGCTGCTCTCGGTCGGCGGTGCCGGCTCGCTCCGCAAGCCGGACGGCACCCAGGTCTGGGAGGCCGAGGGCCTCCCGGTCTTCCTGCTCCAGATCATGCACGCGCACGGCGACGCGCTGGACTTCTACCGCACCGTCTCCGACGTCCGTTGGACCAACCTCAGCCCGGCCGCCACCATCGAGCCCGGCGAGCGCACCGGCACCTACCGGACCGCCACCGACGACCTGATCGTCGCCGAGGACGGCAGCAGCCGGATCTCCGCCGAGGACTACGCCGTCGCCCTCCTGGACGAGATCGAGCAGCCGCGCCACATCGGCGAGCGCTTCACCGTCGGCTACTGAGCATCCGTCCGGCGGCCCGCCGCCCTTGTGCGCGGCGGCACTTGACACCGGAAAACACCCGAGGCCCCCGATCCGAAGATCGGGGGCCTCGATGCTGGGGTGAGTAACGGGACTCGAACCCGCGACATCCTGGACCACAACCAGGTGCTCTACCAGCTGAGCTATACCCACCAAGACCGGTGCTGTGTGGTTCCTTTTCCCCACCGGCTGAGAAAAAGTGTACAGGCTCCGGAGGGGTGCTCGCTCCCAGGTTTCGTGTCCCCGGGAGCGAGCTGCGTCACTGCTTCGCCGACTCCGGTTCGGCGGGCAGCTTGTGCTTGGCCGCAATGGCCTTCGCGGTCTCCGAGTCCGGCCCCGGCTGGGGCACGAACACGGCCTCCCGGTAGTAGCGCAACTCCGCGATGGACTCACGGATGTCGGCCAGCGCCCGGTGGTTGCCGTTCTTGTCCGGACTGTTGAAGTACGCCCGCGGGAACCAGCGCCGGGCCAGTTCCTTCACGGACGACACATCGACGATCCGGTAGTGCAGATAGCTCTCCAGGGTGGGCATGTCGCGCAGCAGGAAGCCGCGGTCGGTCCCGACGGAGTTACCGCACAACGGCGCCTTCCTCGGCTCCGGCACGTGCTGCTTGATGTACTCCAGCACCTGTGCCTCGGCCGCTTCCAGCGTCGTCCCGGCGTCCAGCTCGGCCAGCAGCCCGGAGGCGGTGTGCATCTGCCGCACCACCTCCGGCATGGTGGTCAGCGCCTCGGCCGGGGGACGGATCACCACATCCACTCCGTCACCCAGCACGTTCAGTTCCGAGTCGGTGACCAGGGCGGCCACCTCGATAAGCGCGTCACTCGCCAGCGAGAGTCCGGTCATCTCGCAGTCGATCCACACCATGCGATCGTTCATACGTCTCACCCTACGGGGCGCTCCCGCTGGCCGGGGAGCACGGGGCGAGCGGCCCCGCGGCCGACCGGGGTCTCCGGAAGACGTGCGGCATACCCCTCCGGCTGCGGCCTGCCCGCGTCGACCGCCTCGGCGGCCAACCCGTGCCCGCCCAGTGCGGCCGCCGAGAACCGCTCGGCCGCCAGCGCCGCCCGCTCACGCTCCGGCGGACGGTCGGCCCGCTCCGGTCGCAGTGCGGGCTCCGGCGCACCGTTCTGCGGCCGACGGGCGCGGTAGGCCGCCCGGTAGGCCGCGGGCGAGGCGCCGAGCTGCCGTCGGAAGTGGCCGCGCAGCGCGACCGGCGAGCGGAACCCGCAGCGGCCGGCGACCTCGTCCACCGAGTAGTCGGAGGTCTCCAGCAGCCGCTGGGCCTGGAGGACCCGTTGGGTGATCAGCCACTGGAGCGGTGCGCTGCCCGTGAGGGAGCGGAACCGCCGGTCGAAGGTGCGCCGGCTCATGTACGCGCGGGCGGCCAGCGTCTCCACGTCGAACTGCTCGTGGAGGTGCTCCAGCGCCCAGGCGACGACCTCGGCGAGCGGGTCGGCGCCGATCTCCTCTGGTAATGACCTGTCCAGGTAGCGCTGGTGCCCGAGGTCGGACGCGGTCCGCCGGGGCGGGACGACCAGACGGCGGGCGAGCGCGTTGGCCGCGTCGGCGCCGTGGTCGGTGCGCACGATGTGCAGGCAGAGGTCGATGCCGGCGGCGGTGCCCGCGGAGGTGAGCACGTCGCCGTCGTCGACGAACAGCTCGCGCGGGTCCACGTGGACGGACGGATAACGCTTGGCGAGCGTCGGCGCGTACATCCAGTGGGTGGTGGCCGGGCGGCCGTCGAGCAGTCCGGCCGCGGCGAGGACGAACGCCCCCGTGCACAGCCCGACGATCCTGGCCCCCTCCTCGTGCGCGCGGCGCAGTGCGTCGAGCGCCGCGGGCGGCGGGGCCTGGGTGATGGAGCGCCAGGCCGGCACGACGACCGTCCCGGCACGGGAGATCGCCTCCAGCCCGTAGGGGGCGGACAGTTCGAGCCCCCCGGTGGTGCGCAAAGGCGCATCTTCGCCAGCGCACACAAGTAGTCGGTACCTCGGAACACCGGCATCCTGTCGGTCGATGCCGAAGACCGAGAGCGGAATAGAGCTCTCGAAAATGGGGCCGCCACTAAAGAGGAGCACCGCGACTATTTCGCGGCGTCGTCGGGCGGCGAGCTTGCGTGCGGCGTCTGGTACAGCAGCGGAGTCCTGGCTCATGGCACTTAAGCCCCCCTCGGTCGTCTCGCCCTCTCGGTCCTGCACAGTTCCCCCGCCGTCCCAACCAAGATCGAATCTACTGTGCCCCGTGAGGATGGAGCGCCAAGTTCACCACCCACTGGTATGTCGATATGGCAACTTGGCGCGAAGCATTCGATCACGAAGCGTTCCACTCCTCGGCCCTGCATGAAAAGTGCGCGTCTCGGCTCTGCCCGTTCGCAGTAGGGCACAACCATGCCCACCGGTCCTTTCCGCCCAGCTCACACCTGGGTTGAGGGGGGTCGGGGGCAAGGGTTCAGCCAGGGCTCGAAGTTGGCCGAAAACGGTCGTGTGCAGACTTGCGAACGCCTCAATCGACCGACGTACGCCTTTCGTTGTGCCGTCCACTCCCTTGCGCTTCCGTCCCGTTACGTCCACTTTTATTCGGGTGCTGTTCTGCGCTCGTGGTACGTGCCACCGGCACACCAACCGTTCGCTCGTGGGGGGTCGGAGGCGACGGCACCCTTCGTTGTTCGGGGGGTGGTGCGGGTGATCAAGGTGACGGGCGCCGGGGTCGACCCGATGCGTCGGGTCGTCGCGCCGGGGCTCACCGAGTTGAGTGATCTCTTGGGCGGCGCCGGCGACATGGCGTTCGGCGCGGTCCGGCCACTACCGCACCGCCGGCGACGCTCACAAGGCGTCGCCGGGGTACGTACGGGGGCATGACGGGGCATTGCCATCCGCGCCACGCTCCGGCATGCTCCGGGGAACGCTTGCGGCCCCGGGTGCCTCTGGAGGGCGTCACCGGACCGTGTGCGTTCTGGGCAGTGGAGGAGTAGCGCCGTACTCTTGGGGTATCGGCTTGGGAAGACGATTCCTAGTCGTATCGTTCCTCTTTGAACTAAGGCGCCGGCTCCTCGATCGAGCCGCCCAGGTCAACTGCCGGATCAAGTCAATCGCCGTTCCCCGTTCGCCCCTCCGCAAGAGGACGTTCTCGTCGAGACACCCATGGCCGGTCACGAATCCCCCGAACCCGCGGACCGCAAGCAGGTCGCCGATCCGACGGCGGACCTCGAAGCAGCGGAACAGAAGCGCCACGCCTGCGATCCCGCCTTCCAGCACGGCGTCGTGGTCGGCTTCGACGGCTCCATGTCGAGCGAGCGCGCGTTGGCGTATGCAATCGGTATGGCCCGCCGCCACGGCTCCGGCCTGATCATCGTCCACGTCGCCAACCGGCTGCCGACGACGGTCTGGGCGGGCTGCGAGCCACCGGTCTTCGTCGACGTCCCCGACCACCGCACCGAGGTGCTGGGGCTGGAGCTCGCCTGTGCCGACCACCTCGCCGAGGTCCCCTGGATCCTCGTCGAGCGCGGCGGCGACATCTGCCACGAGCTGGAGGAGGTCGGCCGGGAGTACGAGGCCGACGCGATCGTGGTGGGCTCGACCCACGGCATCGTCGGCCGGATCTTCGGCTCGGTCGCCGGCCGGCTCGCCCGCCGCGCGCAGCGGCCGGTCATGGTCATCCCCTGAGGCCCGCGAGGGGCGTTGCCGTGTGCGCCCCGGTGCGCCCCCGTGCGCCCTTCGGTGGTGCGCGGGGTCAACTCCCTTGCGCGCCCGACCGGTTGATCGATTCTCCTCAGTGCGTCCACAGTTGAGGGGGTGCCATGGGGATTGTGGGTAGCGGGCGTCCGGTTGCCGTCCGGAGGTTGGTTGTGCGCTTGTGACGGGTAGAAAACGGTCGCAACCGCGTGCTGCCGACCGGGACGTGACGGATCCCGGGGTGGCGGCATCCCGCCGGCGTAATGGGCGACGCCGGCAAGGGGAGGCGCCGGCTCCGCGTGCGTATGGTGGCACGCACGCGGAGCCAGCGCGGTGCGTCCTACTCCACCGTCACGGACTTGGCGAGGTTGCGGGGCTTGTCGATGTCCCGGCCGAGGGCCAACGCGGTGTGGTAGGCGAGGAGTTGGAGCGGGATGCCCATCAGGATCGGGTCCAGCTCGGGCTCGTTCTTCGGCACCACGATGGTGTGGTCGGCCTTCTCCTGCTCGTCGTGCGCGACGGCGAGGATCCGGCCGCTGCGGGCCTTGATCTCCTCCAGGGCGGCGCGGTTCTTCTCCAGCAGGTCGTCGTCCGGCACGATCGCCACCGTCGGCATCGCCGGCTCGATGAGCGCCAGCGGGCCGTGCTTGAGCTCCGAGGCCGGGTACGCCTCGGCGTGGATGTACGAGACCTCCTTGAGCTTCAGGGACGCCTCGCGGGCCACCGGGTAGCCGCGCACCCGGCCGATGAACATCATCGACTTGGCGTCCGCGTACAGCGCCGACAGCCGCTTGATCTCGTCCTCGCCCTTGAGGATCTCGTCGATCTGGCCGGGCAGCTTCCGCAGGCCCTCGATGATCCGCTTGCCGTCCGCGACCGACAGGTCCCGGATCCGGCCCAGGTGCAGGGCGAGCAGCGCGAAGGAGACCACCATGTTGGTGAAGCACTTGGTGGAGACCACGCAGACCTCCGGGCCGGCGTGCACGTAGATGCCGCCGTCGGTCTCGCGGGCGATCGCCGAGCCCACCACGTTGACCAGGCCCAGCACCCGGGCGCCCTTGCGCTTGAGCTCCTGGACGGCGGCCAGCACGTCGTAGGTCTCACCGGACTGGGAGACCGCGACGTAGAGGGTGTCGGGGTCCACGACCGGGTTGCGGTAGCGGAACTCGGAGGCCGGCTCGGCGTCCGAGGGGATGCGGGCCAGCTCCTCGATCATCTGGGCGCCGATCTGGCCGGCGTGGTACGAGGTGCCGCAGCCCAGGATCTTCACCCGGCGCACCCCGCGCGCCTCGCGGGCGTCGAGGTTGAGGCCGCCGAGGTGGACGGTGGAGAAGCGGTCGTCGATCCGGCCGCGCAGCGCCCGGTCCACCGCCTCCGCCTGCTCGGAGATCTCCTTGTGCATGTAGGTGTCGTGGCCGCCCAGGTCGTAGGACTCGGCCGCGTACTCGACGGTCTCCGGCGTCGCCGTCGTCCGCGAGCCCTCGGTGGTGTAGGTGCGGTAGTCGTCGGCCTTGAGGGTGGCCATCTCGCCGTCGTCGAGGGTGACGACCTGGCGGGTGTGCGAGACCAGCGCGGCGACGTCGGAGGAGACGAACATCTCGTGCTCGCCGATGCCCAGGACGACCGGGGAGCCGTTGCGGGCGACCACGATGCGGTCGGCGAAGTCGGCGTGCAGGACGGCGATGCCGTAGGTGCCCTCGACGTGGCGGAGCGCCTCGCGGACCTTCTCCTCCAGGGTGGGGGCGGCGGAGCGGCCGATGAGGTGGGCGAGGACCTCGGTGTCGGTCTCGGAGGCGAAGGTCACGCCGTCGGCGGTCAGGCGGGCGCGCAGGTCGGCGGCGTTGTCGATGATGCCGTTGTGGACGACGGCGACCTTGCCCTCGGTGTCGAGGTGCGGGTGGGCGTTCTCGTCGGTGGGGGCGCCGTGGGTGGCCCAACGGGTGTGCGCGATGCCCGTGGTGCCGGCGAAGCGCTTGGGCAGCCGGGACTCCAGCTCGCGGACCCGGCCCTTGGCCTTGGCGGTCTTCAGCCCGCCGGCCTTGCCGGTGCCGCTCGCGTGGATGGCGATGCCGGCCGAGTCGTAACCGCGGTACTCCAGGCGCTGGAGGCCCTCAAGGAGCAGCGGCGCGACATCGCGCTTGCCGATGTATCCGACGATCCCGCACATACGGTGACCCTTCTCATTGGCGTTCGGTGGGTGCCCGGTCGACTTCGACCCGTCCGGGGCTGCGGTCCGGTTCCGCCGCGGCCGTCAGCCGTAGACGAGACGGCGCAGCTGGCGGAGCGAGAGCGGCGGTGGGGACACGGCGCGGTGCGGCAGCTCGTGGGAGATCCGCTCGAAGATCGCCTCGTTCCGCAGCCCCTGGGACTGCAGTTCGCGGTGTCTGCGGCGGACGAAGCCCTCCGTCGTCTCGTCGAAGTACGCCAGCACGTCCAGCACCACCCGGGCCGCCTCGCCGCGCTGGAGCGGCGTGCTGCGGACCAGGTGGTCGATGAGGTCCTCGTGGGACGGGCGGCGTTCGAGCACCCGTCGATACTGCGGGGCGTCGGAGAGAATCGCAAGAAATCTGCCCGATTCCGGGCAGGGGGCGCGGAACGCGTGGGGAAGTTGGTCTGCACCTTGACCGGCCCTCGCGCGCGCGGTACGCATGGTAGCCACCCGGTCGCTCCACGCCATGCAGAAACGTGCCGCCACAGAACGTGCCGCCGACGTAGCTCGCCGAAGGGACGTCCATGAGACGACCAAGACTGCTGATTCCGCTGTTGCTGGTCGCGGCGGCGGGGACCGCGGCGGGCGCGTCCGCCACCCCCGCGCCGGCTGTCCCAGCCGCCACCCCGCTGGACCGGGTCGTCCCGGCGCCCGCCGCGGTCCGCCCGGGCGGCGGCGCGTTCACGCTCGGCAGCGGCACCCGGATCCGGGTGCCCGCGGGCTCCGGCGAGGCCCGGCGGATCGCCGGCTATCTGGCCGGGCTGCTGCGGCCGGCCACCGGCTTCCCGTTGCCGGTCACCACCCGCGGCGGCGCGGACGGCATCGTCTTCCGGCTCGGCGGCCGGGACGCCCGCGGGCTGGGCGAGGAGGGCTACCGGCTCACCTCCGGCGGCCGCGGGGTCACCATCAGCGCCGCCCGCCCCGCCGGCCTCTTCCACGGCGTGCAGACCCTCCGGCAACTGCTGCCGGCCGCCGTCGAGAAGCGCAGCCCGCAGCCGGGCCCCTGGCGGGTCGCCGGCGGCACCATCCTCGACACCCCGCGCTACGCCTACCGCGGCGCGATGCTGGACGTCTCCCGGCACTTCTTCACCGTCGAGCAGGTCAAGCGGTACATCGACCAGCTCGCCCAGTACAAGGTCAACGCGCTGCACCTGCACCTCTCCGACGACCAGGGCTGGCGGATCGCGATCGACTCCTGGCCGCGGCTGGCGAGTTACGGCGGCTCCACCCAGGTCGGCGGCGGCCGCGGCGGCCACTACAGCAAGGCCGACTACCGCGAGATCGTCCGCTACGCCGCCAGCCGCTATCTGACCGTGGTCCCCGAGATCGACATGCCCGGCCACACCAACGCCGCGCTGGCCTCGTACGCCGACCTCAACTGCGACGGGAAGGCGCCGCCGCTCTACACCGGCACCAAGGTCGGCTTCAGCTCGCTGTGCGTCTCCAAGAAGATCACCTACGAGTTCGTCGACGACGTCCTCCGCGAGGTCGCGGCGCTCACCCCCGGCCGCTATCTGCACATCGGCGGCGACGAGTCGCATTCCACCAGTCACCCGGACTACGTCACCTTCATGGACACGGTGCAGCCGCTGGTCGCCAAGTACGGGAAGACCGTGGTGGGTTGGCACGAGCTGACCGGGGCGCACCCCGTCAAGGGCGCCATCGCCCAGTACTGGGGGCGGGACACGACGGGCGCGGCGGAGCGGCAGCGGGTCGTCGACGCGGCCAGGCACGGCACCCGGCTCGTCCTGTCGCCCGCCGACCGCGCCTACCTCGACATGAAGTACGACAAGGACACCCCGCTGGGCCTGGACTGGGCCGGCTATGTGAGCGTCCGGCGCTCCTACGACTGGGACCCGGGCGACTATCTGGCGGGAGTGCCGGCCGGTGCGGTGCTGGGCGTCGAGGCGCCGATGTGGGCGGAGACGCTGGGGAGTTCGGCCAACCTCGAATACCTGGCCTTCCCGCGGCTGGCCGGCATCGCGGAGCTGGGCTGGTCGCCGGCGCGGACACACGACTGGGACGCGTACAAGACGCGCCTGGCCGCCCAGGGGCCCCGCTGGGACGCCCAGGGCATCGACTACTACCGGGCCCCGGAGGTGCCCTGGCCGGGGCGGTGAGGGCCACCCCGTCAACACCCCTGCCGTGAACGGCGACGTGATGCCCGGCCTCGGCGGCGCGTCGCCCGTTCATGGTTGGACCCACTCGCCGCGGCGGGCTGCCACCGGGTACGACACCAGGTCGTTCCGGCCGATGCGTAGCCGATCCCGGCCGGCAGAGCCGTACAACGGGCGCAGCAGCCACACCGGTTGCCGGGTCTTGAGTCCGGCGATGTCCGTGCACACCCACTTCGCGCCGGTCGTGATCGCGACGAGGAGGTCGCCGACCTCGGGGTGCGGAGTGCTCACCGTGCCGTCGCCTCGGTGAGCACGGCCTCGATCTCCTCGGCGGCCGCCTCGCGCAGCGCGCCCGGCTCGGCCTGCCACGCCGGGTCGGACCCGACGAGCGGCACCACCAGAACGCAGGGACGGTCCGGGCAACCGGGAGGATATGCCGCCGGATTCGCCACTCTGCCGACGGCACCGGCGACGACGTCGTAGACCACGGTGCCGGGCGGGTGGTAGGCGCTGAAGCCCGGCTGGCTCTGAACGGTGCTGTGTGGGGTCATCGCGGCCTCGGTTCGCTGGGGAGAGAAGTGCCGGCCGCCCAGGTACCTCGGGGAGGGAACCAGCCCCAACTCGGCTGGCGGTGTCCGTTCCTTGGGGGACGGACGACCGCGAGGGTGGTCACCTACCGGTGTTGATGAACCCGGGCGGCTGACATCCAGCCAACCCCCTTACGCGGGGCGGAGTAAGGGGGCACAGTGAAGAGTCGGTTGAACCGGTTGAACGCACCTGGGATACGTGATGGCAAGCCGATCGAGGACACCGAACACCGCGCTTGCGGCCTTGATGCGGGAAGGACGCATCGAGAACGCGCAACTGGCGCGTACCGTCAACCGCCTCGGCCAAGAAGTCGGCCTTGCCCTCCACTACGACAAGTCCTCCGTCTCGCACTGGTTGAAGGGCTCGAAGCCGAAGCCCGAAGTGCGGCCTGCGATTACCGAGGCGCTATGCCGGCTCCTTGGCCGAACGGTGAGTTCCGCAGAAGCTGGCCTGGGCGGGGCGACCGAACCGCTTCCGGCGTCGGATGCGGTATCCGGTTTGATGGAACTTGGGAAGGCAGACATGGACCCTTCACGCCGTGCCGTCCTCAGCGCGGCTCTGTATTCCGCGACGCTGATGGCTCCCGCCTACCAGGACGTCGCCGGCCGGTTGGAGAAGACGGCTGCCGGGCGAACTACCCGTATCGGGATGAGCGACGTCGCCACCGTCCGCATCATGACCGAGAAGATCGCCGGCATCCTGGACGAACTCGGCGGCGGCCACGCTCGTCCGATGGCTGCTTCGTTCCTCGTGAACTCCGTCGAGCCCTGTCTGCGGGCAGCCGGTACCACGGAGGCGCAAAGGGCGATGCGTTCGGCCGCAGCCGATCTGGTGTACCTCACCGGTTGGATGGCCATGTACGAGCGACGGCAAGGGCTCGGGCAGCGGTACTACGTGAGCGCGCTCAAACTCGCCGGCGAAGGCGAGGACCACATCACCTACTGCCGTACGCTTCGCGGAATGGCGTTGCAGGCGTCCCATCTCCGCCACGGCCCCAAGGCACTTGAACTCGCCGATGCCGCCGCCGAAGCGGCACCGGTGGCCGGCCCCCGACTAGTTGCCTTCCTCCGAGGCCAACAAGCCCACGGAGCAGCCATGGTCAAAGACCGCAGGCAGGCGTTCTCGCGACTCCGCGAGACGGAACAGGCACTGTCCCGGGCAGACGGACGCAATGAGGCCCTGGGCGGCTACGACCGCGCGGCCTACGAGTTTCACGTCGCCCACGTGCTGTGGGAACTCGGCGACCGCCCCGGATCGATCAGAGCCCTGCGCCGCTCCCATCACGTTCGACCCCTCCACGAACGCCAGGGACGAGTCCACGCCCACGGGCTTCTCGCCGCACGCCTCATGGAAATGCGCCACGTTGAAGAAGCCTGCGAGGAGTGGGGCCACTTCTTGGACGACTACGCCGCCGTCTCCAGCGCCCGAGGGGACGAGCATTTCGACACCCTCCGGAGCGGACTGCGCCCGTTCAACAAGCTGCCCGTCGCCCAGGCACTCTTCGGACGGGTTCGGGAGGTGTCCCGCCTGAAGGCGGCGTAGTACCGGCAGACACCGAGGAAGGCCAGCGCGGTTCGTGCTGCGAAAGCTGGTGGTGGGCTGGGACGGCCCTGGGGGCGCAGCGAGTCGCCCGCCCCCACGGCCCGCCCCTTAGAACCCCAACTCCCGTGCGATCAGCATGCGTTGGACCTCGCTGGTGCCCTCGCCGATTTCCAGGATCTTGGCGTCGCGCCACATGCGGGCGACCGGGTACTCGTTCATGAAGCCGTAGCCGCCGTGGATCTGGGTGGCCTCGCGGGCGTTGTCCACCGCGATCTCGGAGGAGTAGAGCTTGGCGAGCGCCGCCTCCTTCTTGAACGGTTCGCCGTGGACGAGGCGGGAGGCGGCGTCGCGCCAGGCCAGTCGGGAGGTGTGGGCGCGCATCTCCATGTCGGCCAGCTTGAACTGGATGGCCTGGTTGGCGCCGATCGGGCGGCCGAAGGCGTGGCGCTCCTTGGCGTACCTGACCGATTCGTCGACGCAGCCCTGGGCCAGGCCCGTCGCCAGGGCGGCGATGGCGACCCGGCCCTCGTCGAGGGTGCGCAGGAACTGGGCGTAGCCGCGGCCCTCCTCGCCCAGGAGGTTGCCGGCCGGGACGCGGACGTCCGCGAAGGAGAGCTCGCGGGTGTCGGAGGCGTTCCAGCCGACCTTGGAGTAGGGGGCGGCGACGGTGAAGCCGGGGGTGCCGGACGGCACGATGATCGCGGAGATCTTCGGGGCGCCGTCGGGCTTGCGGCCGGTGACGGCGGTGACCGTGACCAGACCGGTGATGTCCGTACCGGAGTTGGTGATGAAGCACTTGCTGCCGTTGATGACCCAGTCCTCGCCGTCGCGTACCGCGGTGGTGCGGGTGGCGCCGGCGTCCGAGCCGCCGTCGGGCTCGGTGAGGCCGAACGCGCCCAGCACCTCGCCGCTGCACAGCTTCGGCAGCCACTCCCGCTTCTGCTCCTCGGTGCCGAAGCGGTAGACCGGCATGGCGCCCAGCGAGACGCCGGCCTCCAGGGTGATGGCCACCGAGGAGTCGACCCGGGCCAGCTCCTCCAGGGCGATGCCCAGCGCCAGGTAGTCGCCGCCCATCCCGCCGTACTCCTCGGGGAACGGCAGGCCGAACAGGCCCATCTGTCCCATCTGGCGGACGATGTCGTAGGGGAAGGCGTGCTGCTCGTAGTACGCGCCGATCTCCGGGGCGACGACGTCGTGCGCGAACGCCTCGACGGTGCGCCGGAGTTCCTCCAGCTCGTCGGGCAGGCGGTGGTCCAGGGACATGGTCACTCACTCCTTGTGGGAGAGGGCGCGGACGGTGCGCGAGGGGCTGGGGCGGCCCAGGACCCCGGCCAGCCAGGCGCTGGTCGCGGTGAGTCGCCCCAGGTCGACGCCGGTCTCGATGCCGAGGCCGTGCAGCATCCACACGAGGTCTTCGGTGGCGAGGTTGCCGGTGGCGCTCCTGGCGTACGGGCAGCCGCCCAGGCCGCCCGCCGAGGCGTCGATGGTGGTGACGCCGTGCTGGAGCGCGGCGAAGGTGTTGGCGAGCGCCTGCCCGTAGGTGTCGTGGAAGTGGACGCCGAGCGCGGAGGTCGGCACGCCCGCCTCGTTGAGCGCCGCGAGCAGGTGCTGGACGTGGCCGGGGGTGGCCACGCCGATGGTGTCGCCCAGGCTCAACTCGTCGCAGCCCAGGTCGAACAGGGCCCGGCAGACCCGCACGACCTGGGCGATCGGGACCGGGCCCTCCCACGGGTCGCCGAAGCACATCGAGAGGTAGCCCCGGACGTGGACCTTCTCGTCCCGGGCGCGCCGGACCACCGGTTCGAACATGGCCAGCGCCTCGTCGACGGTGCGGTTGAGGTTGGCCCTGGCGAACGACTCGGTGGCGCTGCCGAACACCGCGATCCGGCGGGCGCCCAGCGCCAGGGCCCGGGAAAGGCCCCGCTCGTTGGGCACCAGCACCGGGAGCTGCCGCGGGTCCAGCCCGTCCAGCATCGGGAACAGCCGCTCGGCGTCGGCGAGTTGGGGCACCCACTTGGGGTGCACGAAGCTGGTTGCCTCGATCACCGGCAGCCCGGCGGCGGCCAGGCGGCGGATGAACTCCGCCTTGATCTCGGTGGGGACGACGGTCTGCTCGTTCTGGAGGCCGTCGCGGGGGCCGACCTCGTGGATCCGCACGCGGGTGGGCAGGCCCTCGGCGGCCACCTCCATCGGCAGCCCGGTGGTCGGGGTCGCGGTCGGCTCGGTCATGCCGTGGCCTCCTCGTCGGCGCGCGGTGCGGTGTCGTCCTGGGGCGCGGCGTCCTCGTGCGGGGCGACGACGGCCAGGACCTGGTCCATGGCGACCGTGCTGCCGGGGGTGACGTCCAACTCGGTGACCGTCCCGGCGTGCGGGGCGGAGATCACGTGCTCCATCTTCATCGCCTCCACCACCAACAGGCCCTGACCGGCGGTCACTTCGTCGCCGACCGCGACCTTGACGACGGTGACGGTGCCCGGCATCGGGGCGGCGAGGGTGTCCACGCCGTGCCCGCGGGCCGCCGCGCGCAGCGCCTCGGCCACCGGGTCGTGGTCGGTGACGTGCCAGGCGTCGCCGTCCCGGCCCAGCCAGTCGCCGCCGCGGTGGAAGGCGTGCCGGACGCCGTCGACGGTGACCCTCACCTCGTCCGCGGTGACCTCGTAACGCTCCGGGGCGGTGCCGGGCCGGACGTCGTAGGCGACCGGGTCGTGGCCGGGGACGCGCAGCCAGTGGCGGACCGGGGCGGGCTCGCCGCCGAGCCGGAAGCCGGTGGGGGCGGCGAACGGGTCGCGCCAGCCGGCCTCGTCGGCGGCCGGCTCCAGGGCGGCCTGCCGGACCGCGGCGGCCGCCGCGTACACCTCGTCCGGCACCCCGGCGGCCACCAGGTCGGCCGCCACCCGCTCCACCAGGCCGGTGTCCAACTCGCCGGAGACCACGTCCGGGTGGGCCAGCAGCCGGCGCAGGAAGCCGGCGTTGGTGGGCACGCCGAGGGTGACGGTGGCGGCCAGCGCGGCCCGCAGCGTGCGCAGGGCGCCGGCCCGGTCGGGGCCGTGCGCGATGACCTTGGCGAGCATCGGGTCGTAACGGCTGCCGACCTCGACGCCCTCGGTGAGGCCGGAGTCGGTGCGCACTTCCTGGCCGGCCGGCTCGCGCAGGGTCAGCACGGTGCCGCCGGTCGGCAGGAAGTCGCGGGACGGGTCCTCGGCGCAGATCCGGGCCTCGATCGCGTGCCCGGTGAAGGTGACGTCCTCCTGGGTGTGGGGCAGGCGGGCGCCGGCGGCGATCCGCACCTGCCAGGCGACGAGGTCGAGCGGGCCGGCGTCCGGGCCGAGGGAGACGGCCAGTTCGGTGACCGGGTGTTCCACCTGGAGGCGGGTGTTCATCTCCATGAAGCAGTAGCCGGCCGGGTCCTTGCCGGGGACGATGAACTCGACGGTGCCGGCGCCGCGGTAGCCGCAGGAGCGGGCCGCCTGGACGGCCGCCGCGCCCATCGCGGCCCGGGTGGCCTCGTCCAGCAGGGGCGAGGGCGCCTCCTCGACGATCTTCTGGTGGCGGCGCTGGAGGGAGCACTCGCGCTCGCCGAGGTGGAGGACGTTGCCGTGGCCGTCGGCCAGCACCTGGATCTCGATGTGCCGGGGGCGGTCGATCCACCGCTCCACCAGCAGGGTGTCGTCCCCGAAGGAGGAGCGGGCCTCGCGGCGGGCGGCGGCGATCTCGTCGGCCAGGAGGGCGGCGTCCCGCACCAGGCGCATGCCCTTGCCGCCGCCGCCCGCGGACGGCTTGAGCAGCACCGGCATGCCGATCTCCCGGGCCGCGGCGGCCAGTTGGTCGTCGGTCAGGCCGCTGCCGGAGGAGCCGGGGACGACCGGGACGCCGGCGGCGCGGACCGTCTCCTTGGCCCGGATCTTGTCGCCCATCAGGTCGATGGCGTCCGCCGGCGGCCCGATGAAGACCAGTCCGGCGTCGGTGCAGGCGCGGGCGAAGGCGGCGTTCTCGGCGAGGAAGCCGTAGCCGGGGTGGACGGCCTGGGCGCCGGTGCGGGCGGCGGCGTCCAGCAGGCGCTCGACGGAGAGATAGCTCTCCGCAGCCGGGGCCGGGCCGATCCGGACCGCGGTGTCGGCCTCGCGGATGTGCCGGGCGTCGGCGTCCGCGTCGCTGTAGACCGCGACGGAGCGGATGCCGAGGGCGCGCAGCGTCCGGATGACGCGGACCGCGATCTCCCCGCGGTTGGCGACCAGGACGGTGTCGAACAGGCCGGTGGCGAAGCTGGTCATAGGTCCTCTCACATCCGGAAGACGCCGAAGCCGGGGTCGCCCAGGGGGGCGTTGGCGCAGGCGGTCAGCGCCAGGCCGAGGACCTGGCGGGTCTCCAGTGGGTCGATGACCCCGTCGTCCCACAGTCGGGCGGTCGCGTAGTAGGCGCTGCCCTGGGTCTCGTACTGGGCGCGGATCGGGTCCTTGAAGGCGGTCTCGTCCTCGGCGCTCCACTCCTCGCCGCGCGCCTCCAACTGGTCGCGCTTGACGGTGGCGAGGACGGAGGCGGCCTGTTCGCCGCCCATCACCGAGATCTTGGCGTTGGGCCACATCCACATCAGGCGGGGGGAGTAGGCCCGGCCGCACATCGAGTAGTTGCCCGCCCCGTAGGAGCCGCCGATGACGACGGTCAGCTTGGGGACGCGGGTGCAGGCGACCGCGGTGACCATCTTCGCGCCGTGCTTGGCGATGCCGCCGGCCTCGTAGTCGCGGCCGACCATGAAGCCGGAGATGTTCTGGAGGAAGAGCAGCGGGATGCCGCGCTGGTCGCACAGCTCGATGAAGTGGGCGCCCTTCTGGGCGGATTCGGAGAACAGGATGCCGCTGTTGGCGACGATGCCCACCGGGTGGCCGTGGAGGTGGGCGAAGCCGGTGACCAGGGTGGTGCCGTACTCGGCCTTGAACTCGGCGAAGCGCGAGCCGTCGACGATCCGGGCGATCACCTCGCGGACGTCGTAGGGGGTGCGGGAGTCCACCGGCACCGCGCCGTAGAGCCCGGCGGGGTCGGCCTTGGGCTCCTCGACGGGCCGGACGGTCCAGGGGAGCGGCGGGCGGTCGCCGAGGGTGGCGACGATGGTGCGGACGATCCGCAGGGCGTGCGCGTCGTCCTCGGCGAGGTGGTCGGTGACGCCGGAGGTGCGGGAGTGCACCTCGCCGCCGCCCAACTCCTCGGCGCTGACGACCTCTCCGGTGGCGGCCTTCACCAGCGGCGGGCCGCCGAGGAAGATCGTGCCCTGGTTCCGCACGATCACCGCCTCGTCGCTCATCGCCGGGACGTAGGCGCCGCCGGCCGTGCAGGAGCCGAGGACCGCGGCGATCTGCGGGATGCCGGCGCCGGACATCCGCGCCTGGTTGTAGAAGATCCGCCCGAAGTGCTCGCGGTCGGGGAAGACCTCGTCCTGCATCGGCAGGAACGCGCCGCCGGAGTCCACCAGATACAGGCAGGGCAGGCGGTTCTCCAGCGCGACCTCCTGGGCGCGCAGGTGCTTCTTGACCGTCATCGGGTAGTACGTGCCGCCCTTGACGGTGGCGTCGTTGGCGACGATCACCGTCTCCCGGCCGCTGACCCGGCCGATGCCGGCGATCACCCCGGCGGCCGGGGCGGCCCCGTCGTACATCCCGTCCGCGGCCAGCGGGGCCAGCTCCAGGAACGGGGAGCCGGGGTCCAGCAGGGCGTCCACCCGGTCGCGGGGCAGCAGCTTGCCGCGGGCGGTGTGCCGGGCCCGGGCCTTCTCGCCGCCGCCCAGCCGGGCCGCGGCCAGCTTCGCGTGCAGCTGCCCGGCCAGTTCGCGGTGCGCGGCCTCGTTGGCCCGCCAGGCGTCGGACGCCGGGTCGGCGGTGCTGGCCAGCACCGGTGCCTGCTCGATGGCCTCCATCGCCATGGGCCCCCTCGCTTGGGTCGGCTGCCCGCCCGGTGCCACGGGGGTTCTCCCGGGGCCGGGCGGGTTAATAGGCGTTAACCTCATCCCCTTCAGGTTAACGACCACTAACCCGGCTGTCTACAATCGACGTCATGAGCAATGCGCACGTCCCCGCCCCCTCCAGCCGCCGCGAGCAGATCCTCAAGGAGGCCGCCCGCCTCTTCGCGGAGCGCGGCTTCCACGGCGTCGGCGTGGACGAGATAGGGGCGGCCGTGGGTATCTCGGGGCCCGGCCTCTACCGGCACTTCGCCGGCAAGGACGCGATGCTCGCCGAGCTCCTGGTCGGGATCAGCGAGCGGCTGCTGGCCGGCGGGCGGATGCGGATCGAGGAGGGCGGCGAGACCCCCGCCGCGGTGCTCGACGCGCTGATCGACGGCCATATCGACTTCGCGCTCGACGACCGGCCCCTGATCACCCTGCATGACCGCGAGTTGGACCGGCTGCGGGACGCCGACCGCAAGCGGGTGCGGCAGCTCCAGCGGCAGTACGTCGAGCTGTGGGTGGCGGTCGTCCGGCAGGTCCACCCCGAGTCGTCGGAGTCCGAGGTGCGGGCGGCGGTGCACGCGGTCTTCGGGCTGTTGAACTCCACCCCGCACCTGGGGCGGCCCGGCTCCCTCCCGGGCCGTACGGAGATGGCCCGGCTGCTGCACCGGCTGGCGCTGGGGGCGTTCGGGGCGGTGGACGGCGACGGGGCGGGGCCGGGCGCGGGGCGGACGGCCGCCGCGGCGGCCCGGCGGGCCGGCTGAGCGGCGGCCCTCGGCTGGGCGGCGCCCGCGCCGCTCGGCGGGCCCGTCGCCCCCTCCCGTCCGCCCTCCCTCCCGCCTGCTCCCGCCTGCTCCCGCCTGCTCTCCCGCCCGCCGGACGACCCCTGGACAGCGAGGTGACCGCCGGGTAGCTTTCGGCTGAGCAAACGCTTAGCCGAGTGCATGGTGAGGGAGGCCCGGAGCATGCGTCGCACGGTGTTCAACGAGGACCACGAGGCGTTCCGCGCGACCATACGCGCCTTCGTCGAGGCCGAGGTGGTGCCCGTCCACGACGACTGGTACGCCGCGGGCCAGGTCCCCCGGGACTTCTACTACAAGCTCGCCGAGCTGGGCATCTTCGGCATCCGCGTCCCCGAGGAGTACGGCGGCGCCGGCATCGACTCGCACAAGTTCGAGGCCGTGATGTACGAGGAGACCGCCCGCGCCGGCGTCTCCTTCGGCGGTTCCGGCGTCCACGTCCTGCTCGGCCTGCCCTACCTCCAGATGCTCGCCACCGACGAGCAGAAGAAGCGCTACCTGCCCAAGTTCGTCTCCGGCGAGGAGATGTGGGCGCTGGCGATGACCGAGCCGGGCACCGGCTCCGACCTCGCCGGCATGAAGACCACCGCCAAGCTCTCCGCGGACGGCACCCACTACGTCCTCAACGGAGCCAAGACCTTCATCACCGGCGGCGTGCACGCCGACCGCGTCATCGTCTGCGCCCGCACCTCCCCGCCCCGCGAGGACGACCGCCGCCACGGCATCTCCCTCTTCGCCGTCGACACCACGTCCGCCGGCTACTCCGTCGGCCGCAAGCTGGACAAGCTGGGCCTGAAGGTCTCCGACACCGCGGAGTTGGCGTTCGTCGACGTCAAGGTCCCCGTCGAGGACCTGCTCGGCGAGGAGAACAAGGGCTTCTCCTACCTCGGCCGGAACCTCCCCTCCGAGCGCTGGGGCATCGCCTTCGGCGCCTACGCGCAGGCCAAGGCCGCCGTCCGGTTCGCCCAGGAGTACGTCCAGGAGCGGACCGTCTTCGGCAAGACCGTCGCCTCCTTCCAGAACACCAAGTTCGAACTGGCGGCCTGCCAGGCCGAGGTGGACGCCGCCGAGGCCGTCGCCGACCGCGCCCTGGAGGCCCTCGACGCCGGCGAGCTGACGGCGGCCGAGGCCGCCTCCGCCAAGCTCTTCTGCACCGAGGTCGCCCACCGCGTCATCGACCGCTGCCTCCAACTGCACGGCGGCTACGGCTTCATGAACGAGTACCCGATCGCCCGCCTCTACGCCGACAACCGCGTCAACCGCATCTACGGCGGCACCAGCGAGGTCATGAAGTCCATCATCGCCAAGTCCATGGGCCTGTAGGGCGCGGGTCCCGCACGTGAACGACGCACTCCGGTCGCTGCTCGACCTGCTCGACCTGGAGCGGATCGAGCAGGACATCTTCCGCGGGTGGAGCCGGGCCTCGGTCGTGCCCCGGGTCTTCGGCGGCCAGGTCGCCGCGCAGGCTCTGGTGGCGGCCGGCCGCACGGTCCCGCCCGACCGCCCGCCCCACTCCCTCCACGCCTACTTCCTCCGCCCTGGCGACCCCGGCGCCCCCATCGTCTACACCGTCGACCGGATCCGCGACGGCCGGTCCTTCACCACCCGCCGGGTCGTCGCCGTCCAGCACGGCAAGCCGATCTTCCACCTCACCGCGTCCTTCCACGTGGTGGAGGAGGCGGCGCTGGAGCACCAGCAGCCGATGCCGGCGGCGCCCGACCCGCTGGAACTGCCCACCGCCACCGAGCTGTTGCCCCGCCACGCCGAGCGCTACCTCTCGCCGGAGGTCGCCGAACGGCTGCTGGAGGCCCGCGCCGCGATCGACCTGCGGTACGTCGACGAGCCGCCCTACGCCACCGTCGGCCGGCCGCGCGAGCCCCGCTCCCAGGTCTGGTTCCGCACCCAGGGCAAGCTGGACGACGACTGCGTGATCCCCCGCCCGCTCCTCGACGTCTGCCTGGTCACCTACGTCTCCGACATGACGCTGCTGGACTCGATCCTGCTGGCGCACGGGCGCGGCGGATGGGCGGTGGGCGACGTGGTCGGCGCGAGCCTCGACCACGCGATGTGGTTCCACCGGCCGCTGCGCGCCGACGAGTGGCTCCTCTACGACCAGGAGTCCCCGACCTCCCAGTCCGGCCGCGGCCTCGGCCAGGGGCGCATCTTCACCGCCGAGGGGCAGTTGGTGGTGACGGTGATGCAGGAGGGGGTTGTGCGGGTGCCGAGGTGAGGGCTTTCCGCGTGGGGGTGGGGGTGGGCGCGGGTCTTCCGCCGGGCCCTGGCGGTTGGTGGTTGCTCGCCGTGGCGGCGGGAGGTGGGTTGGGGGGCAGTTGATTGTCGCCCGCGGCCCGGTGGGGGCTTCCGCTTCGCGGGTTCTGTTCGGTGGGTGGGGCCGGAGGGGCTGTCCCGGGGTTCTCCCCCAGCCTTCGGCCGGGAGGTGCCCCCGCGGTGCGGGCGCCTCTGGTCAGTCGGTTGAGGAATGCCCGGGGCTTCGCTCCGGATCCTGCGGGCGCACCCCGGGACGGCCCCGCCGGCCCGCGCCGTCGCCGACTCTCCGCCGGTGGGTCCGCCCGTCGCGGGAACGCCCGGGACGACACTGCGTCCCCTACGAGAGCCCTTGGTGGGCTCGTCCGTCGCGGAAGTGCCCGGGGGTGATGTCCCGTTGGCGGTTGTCTGTTGGGGGTGGGGTCAGAGCAAGTCCGCTGCCTTGAGCAGGTAGGTGGTCAGCGGGTCGTAGTGGCGGGGGCTCAGGACGTGGTCGTCGAGGGGGATGGCCACCTGGAGGGTGCCCTCGGACTCGGCGAGGAAGAGGGCCGGGTCGTTGCAGTCGGCGAAGCCGATGGCGGGGAGGGCGCGTTGGGCCGCGCAGCCCGCCCAGCCGTGGTCGGCCATGACCAGGTCGGGGTGGTCCGCGGGGGCCAGGGCGTCGAGGATGGCGGCCATCGGTTCGGGGGAGTGGGTGTGCCACAAGGTGGCGCCGCGCTCCAGCATCGCCACGTCGCCGAACTGGAAGACCATGCCGTCGTCGGCCTGGAGCCCGTCGGGGATCACCATGATCTCGCAGCCGTGGGTGCGCAGTGCCTGGGCCGTGGCGCGGTGGACGTCCAGCAGGCCGCCGGGGTGGCCGGTGGCGAACAGGACCCGCTGGCGGTCGGCGGCGGCCTTGCGCAGCACGGCGGCCGCGCGGTCCAGGGCGTCGACGGTCAGCTCGGGGTCGATGGTGTCCTGGCCCTGCCGGTGGTTCGGGTCGTCGCTGACGCCGCAGCGCTCCGCCATCACGGCCAGCACGTCCTGCTCGTCCGTCCAGCGGTCGCCCAGTTCCAGGCCGAACCAGTAGTGGCGGTCGCCGTTCGCGAGCCGGCGGTAGTGGAGGAGGTTGTTCTCGCGGGGGGTGGCGACCTCGCCCGCGATCCGGGTCCGTACGAGGTGGTCGACGAGTTCGGCACGCGAGGGGGCAGCAGCGGCTATCGGCATAGCGTCATTGTGCCCGGCCGGATTTATAGGGGCGGGGCGTTCCGCGTGCCGGACGCGGGAGGGTGGACAGAATGTCGAATGCAGAGGGCCCGTCGGCCGTAAATGTCCATGGAGTGGGTGCGTGGTGATCCCTAGCCTGACCCCCATGACCACCGCATCGAACGAGCCCGTGGGCCCCGTCGACTCCTCCCGTGTTCCGCGCTACGCAGGGCCCGCGACCTTCGCCCGGCTGCCCCGCCTCGACGAGGTCGGCGGCCGCACCGATGTCGCCGTCGTCGGTGTCCCCTTCGACACCGGCGTCTCCTACCGGCCGGGTGCCCGCTTCGGCGGCAACGCGATCCGCGAGGCGTCGCGGCTGCTGCGGCCGTACAACCCGGCGCAGGACGCCTCGCCGTTCGCGCTGGCGCAGGTCGCGGACGCGGGGGACATCGCGGCCAACCCGTTCAACATCAACGAGGCCGTGGAGACCATCGAGGCCGCCGCGGACGACCTGCTGGCCTCCGGTGCCCGGATGATGACGCTCGGTGGCGACCACACCATCGCGCTGCCGCTGCTGCGCTCGGTCGCCAAGAAGCACGGGCCGGTGGCGCTGCTGCACTTCGATGCGCACCTGGACACCTGGGACACCTACTTCGGCGCCGAGTACACCCACGGGACGCCGTTCCGCCGGGCCGTCGAGGAGGGCATCCTCGACACCTCCGCCCTCTCCCACGTCGGCACCCGCGGTCCGCTCTACGGCAAGAAGGACCTCACCGACGACGAGAAGATGGGCTTCGGCATCGTCACCTCCGCGGACGTCTACCGCCGCGGCGCCGACGAGGTCGCCGACCAGTTGCGCCAGCGCATC
Organism: Streptomyces sp. NPDC090442; assembly: GCF_044769405.1. NCBI lineage: Bacteria > Bacillati > Actinomycetota > Actinomycetes > Kitasatosporales > Streptomycetaceae > Streptomyces > Streptomyces sp. NPDC090442. The sequence continues at coordinate 71,552 of NZ_JBIVXW010000023.1, read as the reverse complement.
GGCGCCCGCCCGCTGTACATCTCCATCGACATCGACTGCCTGGACCCGGCGCACGCCCCCGGCACCGGCACCCCCGAGGCCGGCGGCATGACCTCCCGTGAACTGCTGGAGATCCTGCGCGGGTTGGCGTCCTGCAACCTGGTCTCCGCGGACGTGGTGGAGGTCGCCCCCGCCTACGACCACGCGGAGATCACCGCGGTGGCCGCCTCGCACACCGCCTACGAGCTGACCACGATCATGTCCCGCCAGATCGCGGACGCACGCGGCTGACGGAGCAGCGCGGACGGCAGACGACCGCCGGTGGGCCAACGGGCCCACCGGCGGTCGTTGTTGTGGGCTGGCTGCGGCTATCGGCTACTCGTTGTGGAGGGGGTAGACCCACGCGCCGGCGTCGGAGCACTCCCAGTCGACCTCGAACAGCGCGTCTTCGATGTGTTGGCGCAGCAGGTGGGCCTCGTCGCGGTTGTCGAGGCTCATCAGGATGCGGCGGCCGGAGACGAAGAGGGCGGCCATGGTGAGGAAGTTCTCCAGGTCGGTGGCGACCAGGGCGCCGTCCTCGGCGATGGTGTCGTCGGAGTAGCCGGGGCAGCGCAGGACGTGCCCGGTCGGGCCGTCGACGACGACGTCGCCGCCCATCCAGATGCCGATCCGGAAGAACGGGCCGGTCTCGTCCGGTTCTTCGGGGAAGTCCTCCGGCCAGGAGACCTCGCCGAGGAAATCGGAGGCGGAGGTTTCGAGGGCGAGTCCCTGGTCGTCGAAGTCGGGGAGACCGGTCTCGGTGAGGACGCGGCGGGCGGTGGGGTTGGTGAGGTCCTCGGGGAGTCGTTCGGGGGGTGTGGTGACGTAGGCGTCGGCGCCGAAGAGGGCGGCGAGGTCATGGGGGGAGGGGGCGGGGGCGCCGGCGGGGGTGGTCGGGCCGGTGGGCGTGAGGTTGCCCAACGACGCTTCGATCCACGGCTGTTGGAGGGCGTCGACGTCCACGCCGGGCTGCGGCTGCACGGCGAAGAGGCCGCCGGGGCCGGCGATCACGACGGGGGCGGGGGTGTCGGCGTTGCCGTGGTCGGTTACCAGGTAGACGTAGAGCGGGCCTTCGAGGGCGCCGGCCCAGCCTTCGGCGTCGCCCACGGTGTCGCTGAGCGCGCGGGCCGAGTCCGGTCCGGGGGTGGGCTGACCGTCGGCGGCCCACGTGAGGGCGGGGCGGGCGGTGGTGGGGAAGTCCTCGCCCGACGGCCAGGGGCCGGCGAGGAGTTCGCCGGAGGCCGGGTCCCAGATGTGGGTGCCGCCCTCGCCGTCGGAGAGGACGGCCGGGCGGCCTTCCCAGCGGACGGGGTACAGGTCGTCGATCGGTCCGGGGCGGAGGTAGCTGGGGTGGTAGCCGCCCGGGGGGCACCAGCGGGTCCAGAGGGCCTGCCAGGGGAGGTGGATGCCCGAGTGGGCGATGCCGTCGGCGAGCGCGGTGTCGCCGCGGGTGGTCGCCATGAGGTGCAGCCAGGCCGCCCAGGTGGGTTGGGCGGGGCTGCCCAGGCCGTTCATCTGGAGGTGGACGGCGTCGGCGGCGGCGTTGTTGCCGGGGAGGGAGCCGTCGTGGGCGCAGTGCGCGGCGTCGATCAGGGCGTCGGGCGGGAGCTGGGCGACGACGGTGCCGTCGGTGATCAACTCGTCGAAGAGGCCGGCCTGTACGGCGTGCATGGCGAGGCCGTCGGCGGCGTAGCGGCCCAGGGGACCGGAGGCGGCCCAGCCGTCGGGGTGGCGGAAATCGGGAGCCTGCTGGCGTAGCCAGGTGACCACGTGGCGGCCGATGGCGGCCGGGACCTCCGGGCCGTGCGCCCGGCGGATGGCGTCGGCGGTGTGCTCGTCGAGGAAGGAGACGTGGCCGTCGGCGTGGCGGAGGTGGTCCGGGAACCGGTCGGCCAGGGCTGCCAGTTCGGCGTCGGTGGGGGGCGGGGTGGGGTCGTTGCCTGCCGGTGCGGTGAGGCCGGCGGCGAGGGCCGCGGTGATCAACTCGCGCCATACGGGCAGCGGGACCCGCCGGGGCTCGGAGAAGGCGAGGGCCTGGAGGGGGAGGGGGAGGGTGGTCGGGTCGGCGGCGGCGCCCGTCGGATCGGGTGCGAGCGCGAGGGTGAGGCTCGACCGGGACGGCGCGTGGCGATCCGCCAGCACGCCGACGACGGGGGCGACGCCGTCGGCCAGGGCCAGGGTCTCGGCCAACCGCTGGGCCACCAGCTCGGGTTGGGCGGAACGGCGGGTGCCACCGGCCGCTTCGGCATGACCGAGGAGGACCAGGCATTCCTGATCCAGGCCCCGCAGCGCCCGGCGCCACGTGGTGCCGAAGCGGGGCTGCCCCACACCGAACCCGTCGAGCAACTCGTCGAACAGCCCCTGGGCCGTCTTCCCGGTGGCGTCGAGCAGCACGCTGCCGGGGACCTGGCGGTGCACCTCCCGTAGGACGGCGTCGGCGGCCGGGGCGTCCCGCTCCACGGAGAGGTCGACCCGGCCCGCGTCGTCGCGGTGGTTCGCCCACCAGTCGAGGACGCGGGCGGTGGCCTGCTCGGGGGCGAGCGGCTGCTGTTCGGGGGGCAGTTCGGTCATGAGGAACTCTTCTGTGGAATGGCGTGCATCATCGACGCGGTCCAGATCTTACCGACGGCCGCCAGATGCACGTCCATCTCGGCCTCGGCCGCCATTTTCGGCACAGGGGACAACTGTATCTTTCCGGCCTCACTTTCAATCTTCTTGTTGATCTTCGCGAGCTCCTTCTCTCGCGCCTTGGCCTGCTCCGGTGTTTCGTTGTCCTTCGGCGTCTCCGCTTTCCTGATCTCTTCCGCGTATTGGTTTTCGCGCAGCTCCTCGGCTTTCGCCGCTCTCGCCTCGGCCAGGCCCGCATGGTCAGCGCGGTACGTGGTGCTGTAGTACACGGGCTTGTGCTTCATGTACTCGTGATCCTTGAGCAACGCCGCGCAATCCCGGTGCCCACTCTGGTTTTTATTTAGGCCGCACGGTTCTCGTTCAGTGTAGAGGCTTTCGACCTTGTACTTCTCCCCATCGCTCCGTTGTGAGTTCTGTCGTTCCATCCAGTCCAGCAGATGCCTCTCGGAGTGCCGCGGGGTCACCCCGGGCAAGTTGGAGCCGGCGGGAGCTGAGGAGTCGACTACGTAAGTGGTGTTGCCCTTGTGGTCGGTGACCTCGATCACCGCGTAGTTCTTCCCGGAGAAGTCCGGCTTGTGCGGTGAAACGGCCTTCATGATGCGGCCGACTTCCGGGTTGGTCGGCGTCGGTTTTGTCTTTTTTCCGGTGAGCCGCTCGTGCAAGGTCGAGAGTTTGTCCTTGGTCTCCTGCTCGTCGCGGTACTCCTTCGGGAATTTCGCCTTGGCCTTCTCCCGTGCGAAGGAGCTCACCGAACGGTCCATCTCCTTGGCCTTGTCCCCGTCCTTGGCGTTCGCGTAAGGCTCGGGGTCGTGCTGAGGATTGTGGCCGACGCCCTGGCTCTCGTGGTAATTGCCGCTCATACGGGCGAGGGTGGCGACGACGGTCATGCGCTCGCCGGTGTTCATCTTCCGGAAATCGTCGCCGAGTGCATGTTCCAACTCGTGCTGGGTGAACGCGGTCCTCGGGACGTCCCTGATGTGCATCTGCAGGAACTTTTCACCGACATGTTCCACTTCGCTGTCGGTCGCCGAGTTGCGGCTTTCTTCGCTCGCGTCCTTGCGTTCCTTGAGTGCCTCGCGCTCCGCATCGAGACGCTTGTGAGAGTCCTCAAGGAGCTTGTTCAACTTCCCTTCTTCGGCCCACTTGTGCATCTGTTCGTGGACCGGGGCCAGGGGGATGCGGTGAACGTCCGTCTCGTTGCGCAGGGCCGCCTGCGATGCGTCCGGCGCGACGCCGAGATGCTGCTTGCCAGCGTCTTCCGGGTCCGGCAGGGGGTGCCGGTCGTCGTGTTGGCCGTGGTTTTGATCGTGGTTTTGGCCGTGGTTTTCGTGGTGGTTTTCGTTGTTCTGCGTCGGGTGGTTGTTGTCGTGGTGGGACTCGGCGTTCGACATATGTGTGTCGCCGTCGCCGTCGTGGTGTTGCTCGTCCTGCTTGTTGCGCTTGGGCTCCGGGTGCTGGCGCTCCCAGTCCATGTCTTCCGTCGACCGCTCGCGCTTGAGGTGGCCCCGCTCGCCCGACTGCGGTTGGTGCGACGGGTCCATGCCCGGGTTCCTGGGCGGGGGTGTAGCGCCGTGCTGGTGCTCGGGGTTGGAGTGGGGTTCCGGGGCCCCCGCCGGGTGGTGGCCGCCGCCGTGCTGCTGCTGGTTCGGGACGTGTTGCTGCGGCTGGTGTTGCGGGTGCGGTTGCTGTACGTGCGGCTGCTGGCCCTGGTGTTGTTGCTGCGGGTACGGCTGGTGGTGCTGGGGCTGTTGGGCGTGCGGCTGTTGTGGGTGCTGCACGTGCGGTTGCTGCGGGTGTTGCACGTTGGGGTGCTGCGACTGGTGGTGCTGGTTTGGGCCCGGGGTGTGCTGTTGGGGGTAGGGCTGGTGCTGCTGGTTCTGGTGCGGCTGTTGGTACGGGTTGTGCGGCTGCTGGCCCTGGTGCTGCTGGTACGGGTTTTGGGGGTGCTGCTGTTGGTGCTGCTGCTGTGGTTGGTGCTGGGCGTACTGGGGCTGCTGGTGTTGCTGCTGCGGGTACGGCTGGTGGTGCTGCGGCTGCTGGGCGTGCGGCTGCGGCTGAGGCTGTTGCGCGTGGGGCTGGGGCTGCTGGTACGGGTTGTGCTGCTGGTACGGGTTGTGGGGCTGGTGCTGTCCGTACTGCTGTTGCTGCGGGTGTTGTTGCTGGTGCTGGAGGTACGGCTGCTGCTGTTGGTGCTGCGGCTGTGGCTGCTGTTGGTGGGGCTGTTGGCCGTACTGGGGGTGCTGTTGTTGCTGTTGGGGGTGTTGTTGCTGAGGGTGGTGCTGTTGGCCCTGGCCCTGGTTGTTGTGTTGGGCGGCGGTGGGGTCGAAGGGCTGGCGGTTGCCGTCGAGGGTGAGGTGCCAGACGCCCTCGGCGTTGGAGTGGATGGGCTTGTGGCTGATCTCGCCGGTCTGGCTGTCGACCCACACGACCTTGCCGTTGTGGTTGACCGCGTTGAAGACGTGGGCGCCGCCGCCCGAGCCGTCCGCGTTCTTCGGCCACGTCACCAGGACGGCCGAGGCCGAGCCGTGGCCCGACTTCTCCAGCTCGTGGGCGATGTTGTTGTAGCTCTCGTGGGCGTTCTGGCCCGAGTGGCGGAAGTTGGTGCCCGCCCACTTCTGGATGTTGTTGGTGCCGTCCCGTTCACCGCTGGCGCGGTCCAGGTTGCCGTGCGCGTCGCTGTCGTAGGTGCGTACCGCCGAGACCTGGGGGTTGCCGTACCAGGACTCGATGAACGAACGGGTGCAGTCGGCACAGTTGTTGGACCGGCCGGGCACGGTCGGGCCGCCGTCGTTCTGGTACTTGGCCCACGGCTGGAACGGGTCGGCGTGCACCTGCGGGGTGCCGTCCGGGTTCCGCGGGAAGTTGTGCTCCAGCGCCTGCTGGTCGTGCGGGTACGGCGAATACAGGCCGCCCGGGTGGTGGTTGAGGCTCGCCCGGACGTCGTTCAGGCTCGGCTTGGGGTGCTGCTGCTCCTGCTGCTGGTGCTGATTCTGATCCTGGGGGTGGTGCGGCTGCTGCTGGTGGTCCTGCGGCTGCTGTTGGTGTTGGTTGTGCTGCTGCTGCGGGGCTTGCTGTTGGTCGTGCGGCTGCTGGTGCTGGTTGGGGTGTTGTTGCTGGGGGTGGTGCTGGTTTCCCTGTTGGGGGTGGTGGCTCTGTGGGGTGGGCTGCTGGGGGTGCTGAGCCTGATGCTGTTGGTGCGGTTGCTGCTGGTGTTGAGGGTTCTGCTGGGGGTGCGGCTGCTGTGGCTGGTGGTGCTGGTTCTGGTGTTGCTGGGGGTGTTGGGGCTGGTGCTGGCCTTGGCCCTGGTGGTTTTGCGGGTGTTGCTGGGGGTCGGGCTTCGGGTGGTGGTCCTCGGGCCGGGGCGTTTCCGGGCGCTTGGCGTCGGGGTGGTGCTCAGGCTGCTCGGGACGGTGTTCCGGCTGGTTGGGCCGGTGCTCCGACTGATCAGGGTGGTGCTCTGACTGGTCGGGGCGGCGCTCGGGCTGGTGGTCCTGCGGACGCTGGGTGGGGTGGTCGTCCTTGGGGTGGTTGTTCTGTGCGTCCGGGTGCGAAGCGTCGGGGTGTTGGGCCTTGGGGGCGTCCGGGTGCGGGGTGTTGGGGTGCTCCGGCTTGGCGCCGTTGGCGTCCGGGCGCGGGGAATCCGGGCGGGGTGAGTCCGGATGCGGCTGCTTGGTCTCCGGGTGGTGCTGGTTCGCGTCCGGGTGCGGCTGCTGGGATTCCGGGTGCTGGTTGGGCTGGGGGTGCTTGGTGTCCGCGTGGTGCTGGTTCGCGTCCGCGTGGGGCTGGTTCGGGTGGGGCTGGGGGGTGGGCCGGTTCGGGGTGGGCTCGGGGCGTTGCTGCCGGGAGCCGTCGTGGCCGGACTGGGAGCCGTCGGGACGGCGGTTGGGGCCCGGAGCGGTGGGGGTGCTGGTGCGGGAGTTCTCCGGGCGCGGGGTGTTGGCCGAACGTTCCGGCGTGCGCTGCTGGGGAACGTCGCGGGTCGGCTGGGAGCCGTCCGGGCGGCGGTTGGGCTGGCTGGGACCGTCGGCCGTCGGGCGAGCGGACGAGGAGTGGGGAGCGCCAGACCCCGACGCACCGCCGCCGCCGCCGTGGTTGGGGACGGAGGTGGGCATGCCCATCATCGGGCCGGAGGTGGGCCCAGAGCCCTGCGACGACTGGGGTGAACTGGTCGTGGAATGCGCAGTGTTCGGGCCGCCGGTCGCGGTGTCGGCGTGCTGGGTGGGCGGCGGCGCGGTCATGGTGTCGGCGGACTGGGTGCGCACGGTGGTGTCGTGGTCGTCGCCGGCGTGGGGCATGGGGTCGCCCGGCGCGGGATCGCGGTGCTGGGTGGGCTGATGGCTCGTGGTGTGCTGAACGGGCGCGCCCTGGGAGGGTATGCCCATGTTCGGCATGGAGGGGCGGCTGCCCACGCCGGCTCCACCGGAGGAGGAGTTGGACGAGTCCCCGTTGCCGTTGCTGTGGCTGCCGTTGCCGTTGGCGTTGCCGCTGGTGGTGTCGTGGCCGCTGCCGCTGCCGGAACCGCCGTCGTGGGACGGGGGCGAATGGGGAGCGGGGGACGGCGATGGCTCGGAGCTGGAGCCTTGGGCGCCGTGCGAAGGCCCGTCGTGGCTGGGGGAGTTGGAGGGGGTGGGGGCGTTGTGCCCCGAGGTGGGGTGGTTGCTGACGGGGCCGACGTGGTGCGGGCTCGGGCTCTGCTCTGGGGTCGGGTGGTTGGGGCCGACGTGGTGGGGAGTTGGCCCCTGCTCCGGTGTGGGGTGTGTGCCGACGGGGCCGACGTTATGTGGGCTCGGGCTCTGGTCCGGGGTGGAGTGGTTGCCCTGCGCGTCCGGGGCGTGGTCGGGCGTGGGGTGGGTGGTGACCGAGTCGGGGTGGGGCGTGTTCGGGGTCGGGTGGGTGCTCACGCCGTCCGGGTGCGTCGACTGCGGGGTGTGGTCGGGCGTGGGGTGAGAGGCGCCGGAGTCCGGAGCGTGGTCCGGGGTGGGGTGGTTCCCGGTGGAGTCAGGGGTGGGGTGGGTGCTGACCGTGTCCGGGGCGTGCTCGGGGGTGGGGTGTGTGCCGACGGGGCCGACGTTGTGCGGGCTCGGGCTCTGGTCCGGGGTGGGGTGGTTGCCCTGGGCGTCGGGGGTGTGGTCCTGCGGTGGGTGGTTGCCCTGTGCGTCCGGAGTGTGCTCCGGGGTCGGCTGGGTGCTGATCGGGTCCGGGTGCGCCGAGTGGGGGGCGTTGTCCGGGGTGGGGTGCGTGCTGACGCCGTCGGGGTGGCCGGAGTTGGGATTGTGGCCCGAGTCGGAGGGGGAGCCACCGTGGCCGGATTCGGGCGTCGCGCCCGTGTCGGGGGCGTGGGCCCCGGAGTACGGGTCGTGGTTGCCGCCGCCCTGGAAGCCCTCGTCGAACGGGGTGCGGTGTGCCGCGTCAGGCAGGGGCTGGGGCGCGGGCCTGGCGTGGTCGCCACCGGAGCCTGAACCGGAGCCCGAACCGGAACCAGAGCCTGAACCGGCGCCCGAGTTGTTGTGTTCGGGGGTGGTGGACGGGCTGTCGCCCGGGCGCGGAGCATGGGACGGGTTGTCGGAGCCCGAGCCCGAGCCCGAGCCGCCGTGATTGCCCGAGCCCGAGCCCGAACCGGAGCCGCCGTGATTGCCCGTGCCGGAGCCGGAGCCGCCGCCCGAGCCGGAGTGCTCGCCGGAACCGGAACCGGAACCGGAACCGGCACCGGAGCCCGATCCGGAGCCGGACCCAGACCCCGCACCCGAGCCGCTCCCGCCGCCGGAACCGCCGTGCTCTCCCCCACCGGAGCCGGCCCCCGATCCGGAGCCTGACCCGGCCCCCGAACCCGAACCGCCGTGTTCCCCGCTGCCGCTGCCGCTGCCGCTGCCGCTGCCGTCGCCGTGCTCGCCGCCGCTGCCGCCGTGTTCGCCGTCACCGCCGTGTTCGCCGCCGCGGCCCGCCGCGTGGTCCAGGCCGCCGCGGGCGTGCTGGCCGGCCTTGCCGCCCAGGGCGTCGCGGAAGTTGGTGCCGAGGTTCTCGCCGGTGTTCTTGAGGGAGTCCGTGGCGGAGTCGGTGCCCGTCTTCAGGCTGCGGTTGACGTCGAACCCGTTCTGGGCGCCGAACGACATGTTGACGCCCTGGGCGATGGCGTCGGAGATCATCGCCTGGAGCGCGTCCATGGCCGGCTGCTTGACGGTGTTCACGATCGCCTCGACCAGGGCGTCGCGCGCTTCCTTGAGGATGCGACGGACGATGAGGCGTGTGGCTTGTGTGGCGCCGGCCGCTGCGACTTCGGATAGCCCGAAGGTGAACGGTGCGGCCGCCTGGGCCGCGATGATCTCCGCCGCGAGGATCGCCAACTGGGCGATCACCGCGACTTTCATCCCGACGATGATCACCGACCCGCCGTCCATCGCGACGGCGATCAACTCGGCCGCGTCACGGGCGTCGTTGAGGTAACCGTTGCCGCCGTCGGAGAACTTGTCCCAGGTCTTGCTGAACCCGTCGATGCTGTCGCCGCTGTTCGCCGACAGGACGTTGCCGGCGGCGGTGACGCCCTCCGACTGGAGTTGTTCCACCGCGTTCGCGAACTCCCGCCACTGGCTGGCGGACTCGTTCATCTTGTCCTCGTCGCCCGTCGGCCAGTCGTAGCCGAGCATTTGGAGGACCCACTCCAGCCAATCCGGCAGCATCATTGACATTGGGAATCCCCCGTAGGACGGCGAAGCGGTGGGTGAGGTGCGGACGGCGGTCGCGCGCCCCGCCGGGGGCGAAGTGCACGGGTGCCGTGGGCAGTTGGGCAGGTGGGTGGTGCAGGTGGTGATGGCCGCTCGGGCCGATGAGCGGCGTCCCGTTCACCGGCCGCCACTCAGCGGGACGGCTGGGGCGGACGGGATGAACGGGAAGGTCGCGCCCGATGGGGTGGTGAGGCAGGAGGGGCGCGGTGGCCGGCTCAGGCCCCGACGTTGGGGCGCTTGAGGGCGCTGATTTCCTTGCTCTCGGCTTCCTCGTTGGCGACGTGCTGCTGCATCAGGGCGTGGGTGAAGTCCTCGTTGCCCTCATGGTTGTTGGCCATGGTGTTCAACCCGCCGCCGATCTCCTGGAGTTTGGCGGCGAGGTGGCCCATGGACTCGTACATGCCGTCGCGCAGGCCCTCGTAGACGACGCCGAACTTGGAGCCGATGTCGTCGTCGCCCCAGGGGGGCACGTCCTTGCCTTCGAGGTCGGTCAGGCCGTTCTTCAGTTTCTCGACGGCGTTCTGATAGCGCTCGCCGATGTTGGTGAAGGCGCTGCCGCCCGACTTCAGTGACGGTACGTCTGCTTGCAGACCGTCGCCGGCCATTGCCGTTCCCCCCGCTCAGAGCTCGTTACATACCGTTGGGTCGTGGGTAAATTCTAGTCGCGCCGTTCAACTATCCATCAAGGCGCTTGTGTCACAGGGCCGTCACCGTTGAGTCGTCGTGCCGGCTGCATCCATGACCGTCATGTCACGCACACGTCTGTTGTGTCCGTTGTGCCGCTCGTGTCGTGCCCGCGTACGACGAGTGACGGGTGACAGGTGACGGGTGGCGGGCGTTGTCTCGCGTCGTGCCCGTCACGCCGTTCCGGGGCGGTACCACTGGCGGTAGACCGCAATGGCCGATTCCGGGGGGAAGTTGGGCACGGTGGTCACGTCGCCGTTGGCCTTGGTGAGCACGATGTTGGTGCCGCCGGGGTTGGCGGGCGGGGCGGTGGGGTCCTCGGGGGCGGGCCAGCCGGCGTGGATGAGGTAGCCCTCGTCGAATTCGTGGACGAAGAGGGAGATCGGGCCGCCAGGCGAGCCGACCGGCGGGAAGTAGGCGCTGCCGATCTCCCGGGCGTGCTCGGCGGAGGTCGGGATCACCTTGGGCGGGGTGGCGCCGGGCTGTTGGCCGGGTACGGCGCTCGGTGGGTACGGCGGCGGCACGGGCGGCTGGCCGCCGGTGGCTCCCTCGGGGGCTCCCGCGTTGCCGCTCGCGTTGCCGCCGTGGCTGGCGCCCGCGCCGCCGGCCGGGGTGCCGGATGCGGAGTCCGTCATGGAGGTCCCTCCCGTGTTGCCTGCTTGGTCACGTCGACTGTCCTGACGTGGGGTCACACCGGAGTCAAGGTCAGGTCAGGGCCCCGGCTCCGGATCCCCGGTCAACTTAGTCGACGCTCTGCGAGCGTACGTGGTTCACCTGCGCGGATGGTACGGGGGAGGGGTGGGGGTGATGGTGATGGTGGGGAAAGAGTGGGTCGTTGTGGCGACTTGGGCGGTTCGACCGGTTCAGTCGGTTCAGTTGATTCGGTGGCTTTACTCCCTTCCTGTCGCCGGCCGCCCCCTCTTGCCCCTTCCTGCCCCTTCCTGTCGGTGACTGTCGCTGGCTTCCTCCAGTGGTGCTCGAAGGGTGCGTCCCCCGGGTGGGTGTTGTAGGGGGAGGCGCGGTGGGCGTCCCAGGTCCGATGGACGTCCGGGGGATCCGGGAGTGTCCGTGGGCTCCTCCAGGGTGCGGAGGGCGAACCACAGCTCCATACGGACGTCGGGGGCGTCCAGGTCGGTGTCCAGGAGGGCGGCGATGCGGGTGATGCGTTGGCGGACGGTGTTGCGGTGGATGCCCAGGGTGGTGGCCGTGCGGTCCCAACTTCCGTGGAGCGCGAGCCAGTTGTGGAGCGTGGTGAGGAGGGGAGGCGAGTCGAGGAGGGGGGAGAGGAGGGACCGGGCGTGGTGGTGGGCGTCCGTGGGGTCGATGAGGGCGCGGACACCGGGCGGGGCGGCGGTGTGATGGCGTACGGTGCCGGTGCGGCGGGCGAGGGCGCGGCGCAGGGCGGTCGCGGCGTGCCGGTCGGCGGTGGGCAGTTCGGCCACCGGGGCGGGGGCGCTGATGCCCAGCGTCCAACCGGGGAGGGCGGCTGGCACGCGGTCGGCGGATGCGTGGTCGGCCGGGACGAGGGCGCGTACGGCGCCGCCCGGGTGCGGAGCGGCGGCCACCAACGGGGTGTTGAGGGCGGCGGCCAGGGTGGCCGGTGTACCGGGGGCGTCCCGACGGGGCATGGCGTGGACGACGGTCCAGAGGGGATGGCCGAGGAGCGGGGCGACGTCGGCCGGGCGGGCGCCGAGGAGGAGCTGGGCCAGGGCCGCGGCGAGGTCGGCGCCGGGTGGGCCGCCGGGGGTGTCGGCGCCGGTGCGGGTGGTGGTGGAGGGGCCGGTGATCAGGGAGAGGAGGACGGCGGCGACGCCGGCGATGGTGTGCGCGGGTGGGTCGTCGGGGCCGGTGGCGACCACCAGGGCGAGCCCCTGCTGGCCAGGTACCCGCCCCGCCACCCCTCGCTCGTTCGCTGCCCCGCTCCCGTTCGCCGCGGCTCCTTCCCCGTTGGCCGCACCGCTCCCGTTCGCTGCCCTGCTCCCCTCGGCCGCTGCTCTCCTCTTCGGCGAACCCTGGCCTCCCGTAAGGGCGTAGGCGGTCAGGTGGGTGCCCGGGAGGGAGTCGGCGGCCGAGGCGGGGCCGTCGGCGGCGACCACGCCGGCCAGGCGGACGGCGGCGGCCCGGCAGGCGGCTGCGGGGCGTGTCCCGGCCGAGCCGTGTTCGGTGCCGTCGGGGGCGAGCAGCGCGGCCCAGCCGTGCGCGTGGCGGGCCAGCGCGCGGAGCACCGCGGTCGCCGGCTCCGGGCGGGCGGCGGCCGCGGCCAGGGCGCGCTGGGCCTCGCCGATCCGGGTCAGTTCGCGGTGCCGGGCCTCGGTGACGGCCTGCCAGACGGCGCTCTCCACGGCCGTGAACGGCGTCCCCTCCGGGACCTCGACGAGCGGCAGCCCGTGCCGTTCGCAGGCGTCCACCAGGGCACGCGGGACGGTCCGGTGCACCGGCGCGATCCCGAAACCGAGGGCGGCGGCTCCGGCCGCGACCGTACGGGCGGCATAGCCGTCCAGGTAGGCGTCGAGGGCGTCGCCGTCCCCGGCGGCCACCGCCTCGGCCAGGTGGACGCCGGCGGTCAACAGCAGCTCGCCGCCCAGGAGATACGGCACCGGGTCGGCCATCTCCGAGGTGTGCACCCAGTGGAGCGTCACGCCCTCGCGGGGGCCGGCCAGTTGGCGCAGACCCAGGTCCCCACGGGCCAGCAGGCTCGCCAGGGGGACCGGTGGGGTGGAGGGCGGGGGGAGCGGGCGCGACATGTGCGGATCCTCCACGTAGGGGGCGTCGGAGTGGAGGAAACGTACACTTCAGCGTCGCCCGCGCGCCTCCTAGGGTCAACGCCCAAGACGGGACGCCCCCACCGCCCCGCTCGTAACTCCCCTCCCTCACGTCCACAGGTGCAACACCTCCGCCCTCCCCCTCTCCCCTCGGCGCAGCGCGCAGGCAACTGGAAGGGACGGCCTATGGCTGTCGACTACGCGGTGATCGTTCTCTACTTGGCCGGCATGCTCGGCATGGGCTGGTGGGGCATGCGGCGCGCCACCTCCAAGAGCGACTTCCTGGTCGCCGGACGCCGCCTCGGCCCCGCGATGTACTCCGGGACCATGGCCGCGATCGTGCTCGGCGGCGCCTCCACCATCGGCGGCGTCGGCCTCGGTTACCAGTACGGGCTGTCCGGGGCTTGGATGGTCTTCACCATCGGCCTCGGGCTGCTGGCCCTGAGCATCTTCTTCTCGGCCCGGATCGCCCGGCTGAAGGTCTACACCGTCTCCGAGATGCTGGACCTGCGCTACGGCGGCGCCGCCGGGATCATCTCCGGCGTGGTCATGTGGGCGTACACCCTGATGCTCGCGGTGACCTCGACCATCGCCTACGCGACCATCTTCGACGTCCTCTTCGGGCTGGACCGCACGCTGGCGATCGTCCTCGGCGGGGCGATCGTGGTGGCCTACTCGACGCTCGGCGGGATGTGGTCGATCACCCTGACCGACATGGTGCAGTTCGTCGTCAAGACGATCGGGGTGCTGCTGCTCCTGCTGCCGCTCGCCGTCATCAAGGCGGGCGGCTTCGCGGAGCTCGCGTCCCGGTTGCCGGCCGACTACTTCGCCCCGTTGGGCATCGGCGGCCGCACCGTCTTCACCTACGTGCTGATCTACTCCTTCGGGATGCTGATCGGGCAGGACATCTGGCAGCGGGTGTTCACCGCGCGCAGCGACCGGGTGGCGCGCCTGGGTGGCACCGCGGCCGGTACGTACTGCCTGGTGTACGCGCTGGCGGGGGCGGTCATCGGCACCGCGGCCAAGGTCCTCTACCCCCAACTGGGCAGCCCGGACGACGCGTTCGCGACGATCGTGAAGGACGCGCTGCCGGTGGGGGTGCGCGGGCTGGTGCTGGCGGCCGCGCTGTCGGCGGTGATGTCGACGTCGTCGGGGGCGCTGATCGCCTGCGCCACGGTGGCCAACAACGACATCTGGGCGCGGGTGCGACGGCTGCGGTCGCCGGGGCCACCGCGCCCGCGCCAGGAAGCCCCCGACCCCCACGCAGCGCCTGACGGCCATGAAGCCGGGCAGCTCCACCAAGCCGCCCGACCCCACGACGAGGTGCGCGGCAACCGGCTGTTCATCCTCCTCATGGGCGTCGCGGTGATCGTCATCGCGATCGCGCTGAACGACGTCGTCGAGGCGCTCACCCTCGCCTACAACCTCCTGGTGGGCGGGCTGTTGGTGCCCATTCTCGGCGGGCTGCTGTGGCGGCGCGGCAACGCCGCCGGGGCGCTGGCCGCGGTGGCGGCCGGCGGACTGACCGTCGTCGGCCTGATGGTCGCCCTCGGGGTGCTCGCCGACGAGCCCATCTACTACGGGCTGATCGCCTCCCTCGTGGCCTACGTGGCGGTCAGCCTGGCCACCCGTCCCACGGACCCGGCGATCCTGGCGGCCTGGCGGGAGCGGCTGAGGCCGTCGGCCACCGCGGTGTCGAGCGCCCCGGGCCCGTCCGGCAACTGACCACAACGACACGGAGAGAGCACCCCATGAGCACCGCCCCGACCCCCGCCCCCGCGACCGTGCCGCCCCGAACGTCCCGTACGGGTGGCGACCTGGTGATCGAGTCGCTCACCGCGCTCGGCGCCGACACCGTCTTCGGGCTGCCCGGCCAGCACGCGCTCGGCCTGTTCGACGCGCTCCGACGCGCGCCCGGCGTGCGGTACGTGGGGCTGCGGGTGGAGAACAACGCGGGCTTCGCCGCCGACGCCTACGCGCGGACCACCCGCGGGGTCGCGCCGCTGCTGGTCTCCACCGGCCCCGGCGCGCTGCTGACGCTGCCCGCGCTCCAGGAGGCGGCCGCCGGCTCGGCCGCCGTCCTGGCCGTCGGCAGCCAGGTGCCGGTGGCCGGGCTCGGCGGCGGTCGCCACGGCTATCTGCACGAACTCGTCGACCAGTCGGCCGCGTTCCGGTCCGTGGTCAAGTCCGTGCACACGGTGCGCACCGCGTCCCAGATCCCGTCCGCGGTGGCCGCGGCGTGGGAGTCGGCGCTGAGCGCCCCGCACGGGCCGGTGTGGCTGGAGATCCCGCAGGACGTCCTCCTGGCGCCGGTCGACGTCCCGGTGGTCGCCGAACTGACCGCCTCCCCACGGACATCGGCGCCGCGCCCGGAGGTGATCGCCGAGGCGGCCCGGCGGCTGGGCGCGGCCCGGCGGCCGGTGGTGCTGGCCGGCGGCGGGGTGGTGCGCGCCGGCGCGGAGGGTGAACTGCTGGCGCTGGCCGAGCGGTTGCGGGCGCCGGTGGCGACCACCTTCGGGGGCAAGGGCGCCTTCCCGTGGGAGCATCCGCTCTCCCTCCAGTCCTGGTTGGAGGACCGGTACACCACCGACTTCCTGGAGGAGGCGGACGTCCTCCTGGTGGTCGGTTCGGGGCTCGGCGAACTCTCCTCGAACTACCACACGTTCCGGCCGCGCGGCCGCGTCCTCCAGATCGAGGCCGACCTCGGGAAGCTGGAGTCCAACCACGCCGCGCTCGGCATCCACGCGGACGCCCGCGCGGCACTGGCCGCACTGCTGACGGCGCTCCCGGAGCCGGACCACGGGCAGTTCCCGGAGCGACTCCCGCAACAGCCCCCGCAGCGACTCCAGGACCCGAGCCCCGACGGGCCGTCCCCCGAAGCCGCCGTCGCCGATCTGTTGGAGCGGGTGCGCGGCCGGCTGGACGGGCAGCGGCTCGACCTGGAGCGGGAGGCCCTCGCCGCGGTGCGCGCGGCGCTGCCCGACGACGCGGTGAGCTGCTGGGACATGACGATCCTGGCGTACTGGGCCTGGTCGGCCTTCGATCCGCGGCGGAGCAACGCGTTCCACTCCGCGCAGGGCGCCGGCGGCCTCGGCTACGGCTTCCCGGCGGCGCTGGGCGCGGCCCTGGCCGCCCCGGACCGCCCGGTGTTGGCGGTCTCCGGCGACGGCGGCGCGATGTACTCGCTCGCCGAACTGGCCACCGCGCGCCAGTACGACCTCCCGGTGACCTGGCTCATCGTGGACGACGGCGGCTACGGCATCCTGCGGGAGTACATGACCGACGCGTTCGGCGCGACCGCGGCCGAGGCCACCGAGCTGACCCGGCCGGACTTCGTGGCGCTGGCGGAGTCGTTCGGGGTGCCGGCGGTCCGGACGGACCCGGAGCGGCTCGGCGCGGACCTGGCGGCGGCGCTGGCCGCCCCCGGCCCGTCGGTCGTGGTCCTGCCGGCCCGGCTGCGGATGTTCGCCCCCACGCACCTGCCGGACTGACGCCAACGGGCACCATCGGGCGCCAAGCGCGGGGCACTGAAGGGACAAGAAGAAACCGGGCCCGGAGACGAGGTCTACCGGGCCCGGAGGCGTGGCGCGCCTACGCCCCCACGCGCCCCTGCACCAGTTGGGAGAGCGCGGCGTGCACCTCGTCGACCGACCGCTGTGGCTGGAACGACTGCCAGTCCAGCGCGGCGACCAGCACCATGCCCAACAGGGCGGACGCGGTGAGCGGGACGTCGAGTTCGTCGCTCAACTCACCCGTGCGCACGGCGTCCTGGAGGACCGACTCGACCACCGCCAGGGCGCGGCCCCGTACGGAGGTGAGGGTGGCGCGCCAGGTGCGGTTGGTGCGCCAGAGCTCGGCGACGTAGAGCTGGGTGAGGGCGGGGGAGCCGGCGATGAAGTCCAGGCCGGCGCGGATCATCGCGTCGAGGGCGTCGACCCGGGTGCCGCCGCCGGCGACGGTGCGGTCGGCGGCGGTGCGCAGGGAGGCGGCGAGCAGGTCGACGCCGTCCCGCAGGAGTTCCTCGTAGAGGACGTTCTTGCTGCTGAAGTTGTAGTAGACGGTGCCCTTGGCGACGCCGGCGCGGTCCGCGATCTCGTCGACGGTGGTGGCGGAGAAGCCCTGTTCGGCGATGAGGGTGACGGCGGCGTCGAAGAGCCGGCGCCGGGTCGAGGCACGGCGGGAGGCCGCGGGGGCGACGCCGGTGACGGCGCCGCCCCCGTTCCCGGAGCGGGTGCTCACAGGCTGAGCTCCGGGTGCAGGTCCTTCATCCGGACCACCTGGCGGCTGCGGGCCGCGAGGGCGGTCAGGGCCAGCGCGCCGAGCGTGAACGCGGCGAGCACGATGCTGCCCTGCCAGACGATGTCCAGGTCGCCGCCGGTGATCAGCCGTCGGAGGCCGTCGACGACGTAACTCATCGGCAGGAACGGGTGGATGAAGGAGAAGAAGCCCGGGCTGGTCTGCACCGGGTAGGTGCCGCCCGCCGAGGTGAGCTGGAGCATCAGGATGACCAGCGTCAGCACCCGGCCCGCCGGGCCGAAGAAGGCGCTCAGCAACTGGATGACGGCGGTGAAGCAGGCCGTCGCCAGCATCAGGAAGCCGATGGTGGCGCCCGCGCGCTCCATCTCCAGGCCGAGGGCCCAGTGCAGCACGGCCATCAGGGCCAGCACCTGGACGACGCCGATGGCGAACGCCGGCAGCCAGGAGCCGAGCGCGATCCGCCAGCCGGGCGCGCCCGCGGCCAACGCCCGCTTGCCGAGCGGCGCCAGCAGCATGTACGCGACCATCGCGCCGACCCAGAGGGACAGCGGGATGAAGTACGGGGCGAGGCCGGTGCCGTAGTTGGGCGCCTTGTGCATGGACTTGGCGGCCAGCTTGACCGGGTCGGACATCACGTCGGTCCGGTCGTCGCGGTCCTTCTTGTCGTAGTCCGGGATCTTGGCGACGCCGCTGTGCAGGCCGCTGGCGAGCTGGTTGGCGCCGTCCTTGAGCTGGTAGAGCCCACCGCTGAGCTTCTCGGCGCCGTCGTGCGCGGTGCCGAGGCCGTCGTGCAACTGACCGGCGCCGTTGGCGAGGTCGCCGGCGCCCTTGTGGAGCTGGCCGGCGCCGTTGGCGAGGTCGCCGGCGCCGTTGGCCAGGGCCCCGATGCCGTTCGCGAACTGGCCGGCGCCCGTGGCGACCTTGTGGGCGCCCGCGTTGAGCGTGTTGATCTGGCCGATGGCGGTGTCCGCACGGTCCGCGATGCCGGGCGCCTGCTGGGCGACCATCGTGGCGCCCTGGTGCAGTTCCTGCAGCTTGCTGTGCCACGTGCCGAAGTCGGTGTGCGCGATGGCGTCGTTGACCTTCTCGGCCAGGTCGGCGCCGGCCGCGGAACCGTCCGCGATGCCCTTCAGCTTGGCGCAGTCGAGGTCGCCGGAGGAGGTCAGCCCGCCACAGCGCTCTTGGTAGAGGGCCGCGGCGTCGTCGGCGTTCTTACGAGCCTTGGCCGCGCTCTTGGCGGAGTTGCCGGGCAGCTTGCTGAGGTCGTCGTCCAGCTTCTGGCTGAGGTCGGCGACGACCTGGGCCTTCTCGCCGATGTCCTTGCCGTGTTCCCGCAGGAAGGGCAGGTCCTTCTTGGCGATGCCCTGGACCTTGTCGGCAAGTTGCTGGGTGCCGTCCGCGATCTGGCCGGCGCCCTTGCTGAGTTCCTTGGCCTTGGCGGCGGCCTGGCTGGCGCCGTTGCTCAGGTCCCCCGCGCCCTTGCCCAGCTTGCCGGCGCCGTTGCTGAGGTCGCCGGCGCCCTTGTCCAGCTTGCCGGCGCCGTCGTTCAACTTGTCCAGGCCGTCGGCGAGTTCGCCGGACTTCTGGCTGGCGGTGCCGAGCCCGTCGTCCACCTTGCCCGCCCCGTCGGCGGCCTTGGCGGTCTCGTCGTGCAGGTCCGAGAACGACACGAAGATCTTGTCGAAGAAGGCCCGGGTGGACTTCGCCGACGTCTTGGCGCGGATCTCCGAGAACACCGTCTTGGAGATGGAGCCGACGATGTAGTTGTTGGCGTCGTTGGTGCGCACCTGGAGCGCGCCGGTCTGCGGGTCGTTGCCGCCGCTGGAGGCGATCTTCTGGCTGAAGTCCTTGGGGACGGTCAGCGACAGGTAGTACTTGCCCTGCTCCAGGCCCTTGGCGGCGTCCTTGGAGCTGACCTCCTTCCAGTCGAACGTCTTGCTGTCCTTGACGTTCGACGCCAGGTCGGCGCCGGCGGTCAGCTTCTTGCCGTCGGAGGTGGCGCCCTGGTCCTCGTTGACCAGCGCGACCGGGATCTTGTCCAGCCGCGCGTACGGGTCCCAGAAGGAGCAGAGGTAGAGCGCTCCGTACAGCAGCGGGATCAGCATCAGGGCGACGAGGCCGAGGCGGGGGAGCTTGCCCCTGCCGAAGCGCCTGAGCTCAAGCGCGGCCAGTTTCGGCGAACGCATGCGCCGCTTCCTCCTCGTGGGTTTCGGGCTGGTGGGTCTCGGGGGTGGCGGCCGCGGCGGTCGACACGACCAGGGCGTCCGCCGGGGCGTCGGAGGCGACGGCGACCACGGTGGTGCCGGTCAGCGCCACGTCCCGCAGCAACTGCCAGGCGGCGGCGCGCTCTTCGGACGACAGCTTCAGGTCGAGGTCGTCGACGGCCAGCAGGCGCGGCTGGTGCATCGCCGCGAGCGCCACCGACAGCCGCAGCGCCTCCAGCCGCTCCAGGTCGCGGACGCAGGTCCGCAGGCCCTTGGGCAGGGTGTCCGGGTCGAGGCCGGCGGTCGCCAGCGCGGCGTCGACCAGGGCCCGGGTGGCCTCCTTGCGGCGGCGGCCCCACAGGGGCGTGCCGCGGTGGCCCAACAGGGCCTGTTCCTGGAGGTGTTCGGCGACGGTGAGGGCCGGTTCGAGGTCGGCGATGCCGGGCACGTGCGCGACCGCGGTGCGGCTGCGGACCGCTCCCATCCGCTTGGGCAGCGGGAAGCCGGCGACCGCCGCGGCGCCCGCGGTGAGCCGCATCCGTCCGGTGAGCGCGAGCAGCAGGCAGGTGCGGCCGGAGCCGGACGGTCCCTGCACGGCGATCAGCGACCCGGGGTCCGCGGTGATGTCGACGCCTCTGAAGGCCCACCCGCGTGGGCCCTTCACTCCGATTCCCCTGGCGTTGATGGCCGCCCCCTGACGGGTGGTCTCCACAACCCCTCCTTTTAGTCTGACTGGTCAGTCTAAAAGTGTGCCGTACGCGGGCCCTCGTTGACCAATCGGGGGCGGCGCACGGCCGGAAATCGACGGCCCCGGCCGGAAGTCGACGCATCCGCGGGGAAACGGGTGACCGCAGGGACGGTCGGGCCATAGGGTGCGCAGACGTCGGTCAGAGCCGAGGCTGGGTCCGGGCCGCAGACGCGGCCCGGGCGCGCGGGGACGGAGAGCCATGGACCACACGGAGCGGACGCCGCACCACGACCACGCCGCCGCCGGACGGACACCGCCGGTTCGTCGCACCGGGCCCCGCCGCCCGCGCGGCCCGCTCGCCGCACTGCTCGCCGGCACGCTGGTCGCGGCCCTTGCCCCCGCCGCCCCGGCCGTCGCCGCGGACGGCCCGCCCGCCGCCGACGGCGCCCAGCGCTCCTGCACCGCCCCCGGTTGGGCCGCCACCGCCACCTCCCCCGAAGCCACGGGCGACTACCACGCCTACGTCGGCAACGGCTACCTCGGCGGACGGGTACCGCCCAACGGGACGGGCTACGCCGCCCCCGGAGGCACCACCGGCTGGCCGCTCAAGACCCCCGCGTACGACGGCTCGTTCGTCTCCGGCCTCTACGCCAAGGGCCCTGCCGACCTCAAGGGCCGCGAGGCCATCGCCGCGCTCCCCACCTGGAGCACCCTCGACGTCACCACCGGGGGCCCGCGCCCCGAGACCTTCTCCTCGGCCACCGCCCCGGTCCGCCTCACCCACTACCGCCAGACCGTCTCGCTGCGCTGCGGCACCGTCCGCACCTCGCTGACCTGGACCGCCGCCGACGGCCGGGCCACCGACCTGGTCTACGAGGTGCTCGCCGACCGGGCCGACCCGCACACCGCCGCGGTCCGGCTGCGGATGACGCCCCACTGGAGCGGCGAGGCGACCGTCACCGACACCCTGGACGGCCGCGGCGCCCGCCGGATACACCCCGCGGGGCCGGCGCCGGGCGGGCGCGACGGCACCGTCGCGGTCGGCTTCCGCACCGACGGCACCGACACCGCGGGCGCCGTCGCCGCCACCCTCCGCGCCGGGGACGGCGTCCGCGCTGGCCGGCCCCGCCCCGGGCCGCGTACCGGAACCGCCCGCTCCGGCGCCGCGGCCACCGCCGAGAGCCTCACCGCCCACCAGCGGCTGACCTTCCCGGTCCGCAGCAACCACACCTACGAGCTCACCAAGTACGTCGGCGTGGACACCGCGCTCACCTCCCGTACGCCCCGCACCGCCGCCGAGACCGCCTCCCGCCGGGCCGCCGACCGCGGGTGGGCCGCCCTGACCGCCCAACACCGGGCCGCCTGGCGGGCGTTGTGGCGCAGCGACATCGAGGTGCCCGGGCAGCCCGCCCTCCAGTCCTGGATCCGCTCCGCCGAGTACGGCCTGCTGTCCGCCACCCGCCGCGGCAGCGCCAACAGCATCGGCCCCACCGGCCTGACCAGCGACAACTACGCCGGCGAGATCTTCTGGGACGCCGAGACCTGGATGTACCCGGGGCTGCTGGCCACCCACCCCGACCTCGCCCGCTCGATCGTCGACTACCGCTACCGCACCCGGGACGCCGCCCGCGCCAACGCCCGCCGCCTCGGCTACCGCGGCCTGTTCTACTCCTGGACCAGCGGCAGCACCGGCGACCTGTGGACCGAGTGCCACAGTTGGGACCCGCCGCACTGCAGGACCCAGAACCACCTCATGGGCGACATCTCGCTCGCCGCCTGGCAGTACTACCTCGCCACCAAGGACACCGCCTGGCTCACGTCCCGCGGCTGGCCCGTTCTGGCGGGCATCGCCGACTTCTGGGTCTCCCGTGCCACCCGCAACGCCGACGGCAGCTACTCGATCAGGAACGTCGCCGGCCCCGACGAGTACAGCAACGGCGTCGACGACGGGGTCTTCACCAACGCCGGCGCCGCCACCGCCCTGCGCCACGCCGCCCGCGCCGCCGCCCTCCTGGGCCGGCCGGTCCCCGCCGCCTGGAAGACCGTCGCCGACAAGCTGCGCATCCCCTACGACCGGGACAAGAAGGTCTTCGAGCAGTACGCCGGCTACAAGGGGACGACCATCAAGCAGGCCGACACGGTCCTGCTGATGTATCCCCTGCAGTGGCCGATGACCCGGCAGCAGGCCGCGGCCACCCTCGACTACTACGCGGCCCACACCGACCCCGACGGCCCGGCCATGACCGACTCCGTGCACGCCATCGACTCCGCCGCCCTGGGGGAGCCCGGCTGCGCCACGTACACCTATCTCCAGCGCGCCATCCGGCCGTTCGTCCGCGGCCCGTTCGCGGAGTTCTCCGAGGCCCGCGGCGCCAAGGCCGGCGCCGGCGACCCGCACGCCGGCCGCCCCGCCCAGGACTTCCTCACCGGAAAGGGCGGCTTCCTCCAGGTCTTCACCCACGGCCTGACCGGCCTGCGGATGGCCGAGGACCGGGTCCACCTGGACCCGCTGCTGCCGCCCCAACTGGCCGCCGGCGTCACGCTGCGCGGCCTGCACTGGCAGGGCCGCACCTTCGACGTCGCGCTCGGCGCCCACCACACCACCGTCACCCTGAGCTCCGGCCCGGCCCTACCGCTGGCCACCCCCGAGGGCGACAAGCTGGTCAGCCGCGGTGTCCCCGCCGTCCTCAAGACCCGCCGCCCCGACCTCGCCCCGACCACCGACGTCGCCCGCTGCGCCACCGCCACCGCGACCTCGGAGGAGCCCGGCTCCTACGCCGCCGCCGCGGTCGACGGCAACGCCACCACCGCCTGGGTCCCGAACGCCGCCGACGGCACCCTCACCGTCGACCTCGGCCGCACCGTCACCGTCGGGCAGATCACCCCGCACTGGACCGCCACCCGCCCCCGCTCCTCCACCGTCCAGGTCTCCCGGGACGGCACCCACTGGACCGGCACCGGCTACGCGGGCCGCAGCCCGGCCCGGTACGTCCGCGTCGTGGTCCACGGCGACACCCGGCCCGCGCCCGGCGGCAAGCCCGCCCCGCACCCGGGCCTGGCGGAGCTGGAGGTGACCCGGGTCCGGTGTCCGCACCCCGGTGACCTGGTTCGGGGCATCCCGTAGGGGATCTTCGGCCCGCCCTGCGGGATGTCCCGGATTTCGCGCGCCGGATGATGACGGCGGGATGAAATCCCGGGCCCCGGGCGTTGGCCCGTGCGAACAGACGACGCACGGGAGGCATCGGGTGGCGGGGACGGACACACACAAAGGCTGGGCTCGGCGGCTGAGCCGGGACTGTTGGCGGTATCGCAGGGACGCCCTGCTGGCGCTCCTCGCCTCGCTCGCGGGGATGGCCGTCACCGCCCTCGTCCCGCTCATCCCGAAGCTGATCATCGACGACGTGATCGTGCGGCACGAGCGGTCCCTCGCCCCCTGGGCGACGCTCCTGATCGCCGCCGCCGTCGTGGTCTACGTCCTCACCTACCTCCGCCGCTTCTACGGCGGCCGGCTCGCCCTGGACGTCCAGCACGACCTGCGCACCCGCATGTTCGACGCGATAGCCCGGCTCGACGGCCGGCGGCAGGACGAGCTCAGCACCGGCCAGGTCGTGGGCCGTGCCACCAGCGACCTCCAGCTCATCCAGAGCCTGCTGTTCATGCTCCCGATGATGATCGGGAACGTCCTGCTCTTCGCCGTCTCCCTGGTCGTGATGGCCGTCCTCTCCCCGCTGCTGACCGTCGTCGCGCTGGCCGTGGCCCCGGCCCTGTGGCTCATCGCCCGGCGCAGCCGCACCCGCCTCTTCCCCGCCACCTGGTACGCCCAGGGGCAGGCCGCCGCGGTCGCCACCGTCGTGGACGGCGCGGTCTCCGGCGTCCGGGTCGTCAAGGGCTTCGGCCAGGAGGACCAGGAGACCGGCAAGCTCCGTGCGGTCAGCCGCCGGCTGTTCGCCGCCCGGCTGCGCACCGTTCGCCTCAACTCCCGCTACACCCCCGCCCTCCAGTCCGTCCCGGCCCTCGGCCAGGTCGCGATGCTGGCGCTCGGCGGCTGGATGGCCACCCAGGGCCACATCACCCTCGGCACCTTCGTCGCCTTCTCCACCTACCTCGCGCAGTTGGTCGGCCCGGTCCGCATGCTGGCGATGATGCTGACCGTCGCCCAGCAGGCCCGGGCCGGCGTGGAGCGGGTCTACGAGCTCATCGACACCGAGCCGACCATCACCGAGCGCCCGGACGCCCACGCGCTGCCCGCCGACGCCCCGGCCACCGTGGTCTTCGACGAGGTGACCTTCGGCTACGGCCCGCACCACGACCCGGCCGCCGCCCCCGCCGCGGACGGCCGGCCCGACACCGACACCGACGCCGACACCGACGCCGCGTCCGCGCCCCGCCCCGTCCTGGACGCCTTCTCGCTGCGCATCGACGCCGGCGAGACCGTCGCCGTCATCGGCGCCTCCGGAAGCGGCAAGTCCACCGTCTCCCTGCTGCTGCCCCGCTTCTACGACGTCACGGCCGGCCGCGTCCTGGTCGGCGGCCACGACGTCCGCGACCTCACCCTGGAGTCGCTGCGCGCCGCCATCGGCCTGGTCCCCGAGAGCAGCTTCCTGTTCTCCGACTCCCTACGGGACAACATCGCCTACGGCCACCCCGAGGCCACCGACGAGCAGATCCGCGCCGCCGCCCGCGCCGCCCAGGCCGACGGCTTCATCAGCGAACTGCCCCAGGGCTACGACACCGAGGTCGGCGAGCAGGGCCTGACCCTCTCCGGCGGCCAGCGGCAGCGGATAGCGCTGGCCCGCGCCATCCTCACCGACCCCCGGCTGCTGGTCCTCGACGACGCCACCTCCGCCGTCGACGCCCGCGTCGAGCACGAGATCCACGAGGCGCTGCGCGGCGTCATGGCCGGCCGGACCACGCTGCTGATCGCCCACCGCGCCTCCACCCTCGCCCTCGCCGACCGGGTCGCGGTCCTCGACGGCGGCCGGCTGGTCGACATCGGCACCCAGGAGGAGCTCGCCGAGCGCTGCCCCCTCTACCGCCGGCTGCTGACCGACCCCGAGGAGCTGGGCGGCGTCCCGCACGACCCCGCCGGCGCCGTGGCCGGCTCTTTCGGCGGCGAGTACGCGGCATCCGGCACCACCGCCCTGCTGGAGCCGGCCCCCGACGACCCCCGCCGCTTCCGCACCGAGGCCCTGGTCGACGCCGATCCGGACGGGCCCGCCGAGGACCCCGCCGCCGCGGCCGCCACCGGCGGCATCACCCCCGAGCTGTGGGTCCGCCGCGAGCAGGAGGCCGAGGAGGGCGCCGCCGGCACCGCGCCCCGCGCGGCCACCGCGGCCGCCGGCCCCGGCATCGCCGCCGCCATGGCCGGTGCCCCCGCCACCCCCGAACTCCTCGCCCGGGTCGCCGCGTTGCCCCCGGCCACCGACACCCCCGACATCGACGAGGCCGCCGCCGTCCGCCCCGAGCGCTCCTACGGCCTGCGCCGCCTGCTGCACGGCTTCGGCGGGCCGCTGCTGGTGGCCTTCCTGCTGGTCGCGGTGGACGCCCTCGCCTCGCTGCTGCTGCCGGTCCTCATCCGGCAGGGCATCGACGACGGCGTCCGGCGCGGCGTCCTCGCCGGTGTGTGGACCGCCGCCGCCCTCGCCCTGGCCGTGGTCGTCGCGCAATGGGCCGCCCAGATCGGTGCCAACCGCATGACCGGCCGCACCGGTGAACGCGTGCTGTACTCCCTCCGGTTGAAGATCTTCGCCCAGCTCCAGCGCCTCGGCCTGGACTACTACGAGCGCGAGCTGACCGGCCGGATCATGACGCGGATGACCACCGACGTCGACGCCCTTTCCACGTTCCTCCAGACCGGCCTGGTCACCGCCGTCGTCTCGGTCCTCACCTTCCTCGGCATACTCGTCGCCCTGCTCGTCATCGACGTCCAGCTCGCCCTGGTCGTCTTCGTCACCCTCCCCCCGCTGATCCTCGGCACCTACGTCTTCCGCAAGCGCAGCGTCAGGGCGTACGAGCTCGCCCGCGAGCGGATCAGCACCGTCAACGGCGACCTCCAGGAGAACGTCGCCGGGCTGCGGATCGTCCAGGCGTTCCGCCGCGAGGGCCACGGTTCGCAGCGGTACGCCGCGCACAGCGACGCCTACCGCCGGGCCCGGGTGCGCGGCCAGTTCCTGATATCCGTCTACTTCCCCTTCGTCCAACTGCTGTCGTCGGTGGCGTCCGCCCTGGTGCTGATCGTCGGCGCCGACCGGATCGCCGGGCACACCCTCAGCGTCGGCGCCCTGGTCGCCTACCTCCTCTACATCGACCTGTTCTTCGCCCCCGTGCAGCAGCTCTCCCAGGTCTTCGACGGCTACCAACAGGCGTCCGTCTCGCTCGGCCGGATCCGCGAGCTCCTCGCCCAGTCCACCTCCACCCCGCCCGCCGCGGACCCCCGCCCGGTCCCCGCGCTGCGCGGCGAGATCACCTTCGACGGCGTCCACTTCCACTACGGCGACCACGACGAACCGGCCCTGACCGGCGTCGACTTGACCATCCCCGCCGGCCAGACCGTCGCCTTCGTCGGCGAGACCGGCGCCGGCAAGTCCACCCTCGTCAAGCTGGTCGCCCGCTTCTACGACCCGACCTCCGGCGCGGTCCGCGTCGACGGCACCGACCTGCGCGAGCTGGACCTGACCGGCTACCGCCGCCGGCTCGGCGTCGTCCCCCAGGAGTCCTACCTCTTCGCCGGCACGGTCCGCGACGCCATCGCCTACGGCCGCCCGGACGCCACCGACGCCGAAGTGGAGGCCGCCGCCAGGGCCGTCGGCGCCCACGCCATGATCGCCACCCTCGACGGCGGCTACCTCCACGAGGTCGCCGAGCGCGGCCGCAACCTCTCCGCCGGTCAGCGCCAGCTCCTCGCCCTGGCCCGCGCCGAACTCACCGGCCCCGACGTCCTGTTGCTCGACGAGGCCACCGCCGCCCTGGACCTGGCCACCGAGGCCGTCGTCAACCAGGCCACTGACCGGCTCTCCGCCCGCCGCGCCGACACCGGCGCGCGCACCACCCTGATCGTCGCCCACCGGCTCACCACCGCCGCCCGCGCCGACCGGGTGGTGGTCCTCGACCGCGGCCGGATCGCCGAGGACGGCACCCACGCCCAACTCCTCGCCCACGGCGGCCGGTACGCGGAGCTGTGGCGGACCTTCACCGGCGAAGGGGAGGCCCTGCGGGTGTGAGCGCGGCGCGTAGGTGGGGGCTGGTGGCGCCCCGGATGCGCAGATAGGTTCGGCCCGACCTGACGTCACCCTCGGGAGGGCCCATGCGCACACGCAAGAGATGGTTGCTGACGCTCGCCGCACTGATAAGCGCGGTGAGCGTCAGCGCACCGACGACGGTCGCCTCCGCCGCCGGTCGGGACGGCACCGACATCAAGGACCGCCTCCAGGCGATCCCCGGCATGCACCTCATCGAGGAGCAGCCGGTCGACGGCTACCGCTACTTCGTCCTCACCTACACCCAGCCGATCGACCACCAGCACCCGGACCGGGGCACCTTCCAGCAGCGACTGACCGTGCTCCACAAGTCCGTGGACCGCCCGACGGTCTTCTACACCTCCGGCTACAACGTCAGCACCACGCCGTCCCGCAGCGAACCCACCAAGATCATCGACGGTAACCAGGTCTCCCTGGAGTACCGCTACTTCACCCCCTCCCGTCCCGTGCCCACCGACTGGAAGAAACTGGACATCAAGCAGGCCGCCACCGACCAGCACCGCATCTTTGAGGCCCTGCACGCCGTCTATCCCAAGAACTGGATCGCCACCGGCGGCAGCAAGGGCGGCATGACGGCCACCTACTACCGCCGCTTCTTCCCGCACGACATGAACGGCACCGTCGCCTACGTCGCACCCAACAACACCGACCGCGCCGACACCCGCCCCTACGACCGCTTCTTCGCCACCGTCGGCACCCCCGCCTGCCGCACCGCCGTCGGCAAGGTCGAGCGCGAGGCGCTGCTCCGCCGCGACGAGATGGTGAACCGCTACGAGAAGTGGGCCGGCGACAACAAGCGCACCTTCCGCCTCATCGGCAACGCCGACCGGGCCTACGAAGTCCTCGTCACCGACCTGGTCTTCGGCTTCTGGCAGTACCAGCCGGCCAAGACCGCCTGCGCCGAGCTGCCCGCCCCCACCGCCTCCACCGACACCCTGTGGGCCTGGATCGACAAGGTCGGCGGCTTCGACTCCTACACCGACCAGGGCCTGGAGAAGTACCAGCCGTACTACTACCAGGCCGGCACCCAGCTCGGTGAGCCCAGGTACCACTACCCCAACCTCCGCGGCCTGTTGCGCTACCCGGGCATCAACAACTCCCGCAGCTTCGTGCCCCGGTCGGTCCCCATGCCCTTCGACCGGCGCGCGATGCCCGACGTCGACCGCTGGGTGCGGCAGCACGCCACCCGCATGATGTTCGTCAACGGGCAGTTCGACCCCTGGAGCGCCAAGCACTTCCAACTCGGCCGCGGCGCGCGGGACTCGTACCTCTACACCGTCCCCGGCGGCAACCACGGCTCCAACATCGCCCAGCTCAAGGACGCCGACCGCACCAAGGCCACCGCCTCGCTCCTCACCTGGGCCGGCCTGCCGGCGCCCGTGAGCGGCCGGTCCCTCGTCCAGGCCCCCTACAACGCCACCCTGGACCGCCCGCAGGACCACCAGGAGTTGACCCTGCGCCCGTAGCGGCCGCCACGCCGGCGGGCCCGCACACGCGGCCCGCAGACACGAGGGTGCGCTCCCGTCTCCCGCCGCACGACGGGAGACGGGAGTGCACCCAGCGGACTGCGCGGCTAGTACCGCAGCCCGTGCCCGATGTGGTACAGCGCCCGGTGCGGCGCGTCCGCGCGCAGTATCGGCACCGGCAGCCGGCCCGCCGGATCCTGCCGCCCGGCGATCACCCGGGCCGCCGCCCGCAGCTCCACGTCCGTCCACGAATAACTCGCCAGCGCCGCCCGCACCCCGTCCAACACCGCGATGTCGTAAGGATTCCGGATCGCCAACTGCACCACCGGCTTCCCCGTCGCCAACAGCTCCGCGACCAGCGCGCGCTGCGCCGACGACGCGGTGACGTCGTACGTCGCCACCACCGCCGCGTCCCGCTCGGCCAGCGCCGCCCGCGCCCGGGCGATCAGCTTCCGGGACGGTGCCGTCCCCGTGGACAGCGCGGTCGCCGCGAAGCCCAGCCCGGTCAACTCCTCGGCCAGCACCTTCGTCGGCGGCCCGCCGGTGCCCGACGGCGCGTCCGGATCCGCCCCGGCCACCAGCAGCCGGCCGGTCCGCCGCCGGGACAGCGGCAGCAGCCCGCCGTCGTTGCGCAGCAGCGTGGTGGTGCGGTCCGCGATCCGGTCCGCGGCGGCCCGGTGCGCGCGCACCCCGACCACCCGGTCCACCTGCTGCCGCGAGGTGTACGGATCGGCGAACAGTCCCCGGCGCTCCTTCAGCAGCAGGATCCGCAGCAGCTTGGCGTCGATCTCCCGCTCGCTCAACTCCCCGTCGCGCAGCGCCCGGACGACCGCGGTGTGCGCGACGGACAGGTCCGGCGGGTTCAGCAACTGGTCCACGCCGGCCTTCAGCGCCAGCACCGGCACCTGGGCGTCCCCGTACTTCACCCGGACGCCCTGCATGCCCAGCGAGTCCGTCACCACCACCCCGTCGTAGCCGAGCCGCCGCCGCAGCACGCCGGTGACGATCGGATGGGACAGCGTCGCCGGATCGCCGCTGGGATCGAGGGCCGGCACCACGATGTGCGCGGTCATCAACGAGTCGATCCCGGCCGCGATCGCCGCCTTGAAGGGCGGCGCGTCCAGCCGCTCCCACTCCTGGGCGGAGTGGTGGATGTACGGCAGCCCGACGTGGCTGTCGGTGTCGGTGTCGCCGTGCCCGGGGAAGTGCTTGGCGCAGGCCGCCACCCCCGCGCCCTGGTAGCCGTGCACCTGGGCGGCGACCATACGGGCCACGGCCTGCGGATCGGCACCGAAGGACCGCACGCCGATGATGGGGTTGGCGGGGTTGACGTTGACGTCGGCGTCCGGCGCGTAGTCCTGCCGGATCCCCATCGCCAGCAGCTCCCGCCCGGAGATCCGCCCCGCCTCCCGGGCGTTGTCGACGGATCCGGCGGCGCCCAGCGCCATCGCCCCGGGCAGCAGCGTCGCCGGCGCCCCGATCCGGGCCACTGTGCCGTGCTCCTGGTCGGTCGAGATCAGCACCGGCACGGGGACGCGCTGGGCGGCGGCGGCCTTCTGGATGCCGTTGGAGAGCGCGGCGATCTGGTGCGGATCGCGGGTGTTGTGCGCCCAGCCGAAGTAGATGATGCCGCCGACGTGGTACGCGGCGATCAGCTCGGCGGCGTTGGCGACGCCGATCTCCTTGCGGTTGGCGGCGACGTCGGCCGGGTCGAGGTCGGTCGCGGAGTGCCCGTACACCCGCATCACGAAGAGCTGCCCGGCCTTCTCCTCCGGCGTCATCCGGGCGATGAGCCGGCGCAGCCGCTCACGGGTGGCGCGCGGGGTCGACGGGACGGGGGAGGGGGCGGCGTCCGCCGGGCCGGTGCTCAGGGCGGCGACCGCGGCGGCCGCGGCGGCGGTGGTCAGGACGGTACGTCTGGAGTGCATCTGCGCTCCTTCCGGGGGCTTCCTCGAACGCATGAAGGAAGGAAAACGTCCGAGGAGTCACGGATAACCGGAAAACCAGGGCCGGTCAACGACGACGAGGGCCGGCGCCGCCCAGGGATTGCGGGCGGCGCGGGGGTGTGGTGGGGGCCCGCCGCGCCCCTGCCGACGGCTGGCGAGCGGCCCGCGCGGCCGACCGTCAGCCGCCGCCTTCCCGACCCCGGCCACCACCCCCGCCCTCGGCCGCCCCGTCGATCAGCCGCTCCAGACAGGCCCGGCCCTCCGCCAACAACCCCGGGAGCTCCGCCGCCCCCGGATACCACCGCTTCTCGTACTCCCAGCACAGCCATCCCCCGTCCAACGGCCCGAGCGCCGCCGCCACTTCCGCCAGCGGCAGCACCCCCGCCCCCAACGGAAGCGGCGTCAGGTCCCGCGCCGACGCCACGTCCTTGACCTGCACGTACCCCAGGTGGTGAGCCAACGCGGCCCGGGTCGCGGCCGGCGCCTCCCCACCGAGCCAGCCGTGCAGCACGTCCCACACCGCCCCCACGTGCGGGTGGTCCACCGCCGCGAGGATCCGGGCCACCGCCGCGCCGGTGCGGTGCGAGTCATGGGTCTCCAACAGGACCCGCACCCCGCGCTCCGCGGCCAGCGGCGCCACCGCGGACAGCCGACGGACCGCGTCCGCCTCCGCCCGCTCCACCGGACGGCCCCCGCCCCCGGGGAAGACCCGGACGTACCGCGCCCCCAAGTCGGCCGCCAGGTGCACCAGTTCGGCCACCTCGTGTGCCAGCGCCGCCTCCGCCGCCCCCTCGGCGCACTCCGCCGCGACCCGCGCGTACCCGGCGACGGCCAGCACCGCCACCCCCGCCGCCGCGAACCGCCCCCGCACCGCCGCCCGTTCGCGCACCCCCAGACCCGGATGCACCGGCTCCTCGGGGTGCGCCCGCAACTCCACCCCCTGATAGCCGCACGCCACGGCCAATCGCACCACCTCGGCCACCGGCAACCCCGGCACCCCGAGCGTGGAGAACGCCGCCCGCACCCCCACCGGGCCACCGCCCCCGGCCACGCCGCCTCTCATACCGGCCTCCCACCGTCACAACCGCCCGCGGACCAACGCCTGTTACGCACCCTTGTTGGCGATCTGCTCCGCAGGCTAGCGTCCCTCACGACGCAAGCGCCCACCATCCACAGGCGCCCCTCGCCGACTGTCCACAGGCACCACTCCGCGCACCCCTGTCCCCACTCCGTCCCCGCCGCACGCGGGAGAGAGGCCGGGCCGTGACACGCCGGACCGTACGCATCGCCATGAACGGCGTGACCGGGCGCATGGGCCACCACCAGCACCTGGTCCGCTCCCTCCTCGCCCTGCGCGACCAGGGCGGACTCCCCCTGGACGACGGCACGGTGCTCTGGCCGGAGCCGGTCCTGCTCGGCCGCTCCGCACCGCGCGTGCGGGCGCTGGCCGACCGCCACGGCCTCGCCTGGAGCCGCGACCTCGACACCGTCCTGGCCGACGACAGCGTCGAGATCTACTTCGACGCCCAGATCACCGCCGCCCGCGAAGGGGCGGTGAAGCAGGCGATCGCCGCCGGGAAACACCTCTACGTGGAGAAGCCCACCGCCACCGGCCTCGCCGGCGCCGTGGAACTCGCCCGGCTCGCCCAGGAGGCCGGCGTCAAACACGGCGTCGTCCAGGACAAGCTGTTCCTCCCGGGGCTGCGCAAACTCCGCCGCCTCCTGGACGGCGGCTTCTTCGGCCGAGTCCTGTCCGTACGAGGCGAGTTCGGCTACTGGGTCTTCGAGGGCGACTGGCAGGAGGCCCAGCGCCCCTCCTGGAACTACCGCACAGCGGACGGCGGCGGGATCGCCTCCGACATGTTCCCGCACTGGGAGTACGTCCTGCGCGAGCTGTTCGGGCCGGTCCGCACCGTCCAGGCCCGGGTCGCCACCCACCTCCCGCGCCGCTGGGACGAGTCCGGCGCCCCGTACGAGGCGACCGCGGACGACGCCGCCTACGCCCTCTTCGAACTCGACGGCGGCGTCCTCGCCCAGATCAACTCCTCCTGGGCGGTCCGGGTCCACCGCGACGAACTGCTGGAGTTCCAGGTCGACGGCACCGAGGGCTCCGCCGTCGCCGGGCTGCGCCGCTGCCGCGTCCAACACCGCGCCACCACCCCCAAACCGGTCTGGAACCCCGACCTCCCGTCCACCGAGCCGTTCCGCGACCAGTGGCAGGAGGTCCCCGACAACGCCGCGTTCGACAACGCCTTCAAGGCCCAGTGGGAGCTCTTCCTGCGCCACGTGGCGGCCGACGGGCCCTGGCACTGGGACCTCTGGGCGGGCGCCCGCGGCGTCCAACTCGCCGAACTGGGCCTGCGCTCCTCGGCCGAGGGCCGCCGGCTCCCCGTACCGGAGCTGTCCCGTTGACCGGCCCGCCGGCCGCGCCCCCCAACGGGCGGCCCCCACAGCCGCGCTCCCGTATGGTCCTCGCCGCCGCCCACGTGGTCGCCGACCCGCACGCCGACGCCACCCCGGACGGCCCGCCCGCCCTCGACTGGGACGCCACCCTCGCCTTCCGCCACCACCTCTGGGCGCACGGGCTGGGCGTCGCCGAGGCGATGGACACCGCGCAGCGCGGCATGGGCCTGGACTGGGCCGGTGCCGCCGAGCTGATCCGCCGCTCGGCCGCCGAGGCCCGCACCGTCGGCGGCCGCCTCGCCTGCGGCACCGGCACCGACCAACTCCCGCCGACCGGCGCCACGTTGGCGGACGTCCGGGCCGCCTACGAGGAGCAACTCGCCGTCATCGAGGACGCCGGCGCCCAGCCCGTCCTGATGGCCTCCCGCCAACTCGCCGCCCTCGGGGCCGGCCCCGACGCCTACCGAGACCTCTACGGGCACCTGCTGCGCCAGACCACCCGTCCGGTGATCCTGCACTGGCTCGGCCCGATGTTCGACCCGGAGCTGGCCGGCTACTGGGGCAGCCCGCACCTCGACACCGCCACCGAGACCCTTCTCGACATCGTCACCGACAACTCCCGCGCGGTGGAAGGCGTCAAGGTCTCCCTCCTGGACGCCGGCCGGGAGGTCGCGCTGCGCCGCCGACTCCCCGAGGGAGTGCGCTGCTACACGGGCGACGACCTCCACTACCCGGAACTGATCGCCGGCGACGCCCACGGCTTCAGCGACGCCCTCCTGGGCGTCTTCGACCCGCTCGCCCCGTTGGCCGCCGCGGCCGTCCGTCGCCTGGACGCCGGCGACCCGGCCGGTTTCCACGCCGCCCTGGACCCGACCGTCCCGTTGGCCCGCCATCTCTTCCAGCCACCCACCCGCTACTACAAGACCGGCGTGGTCCTGCTCGCCTGGCTGGCCGGACACCAGTCCCACTTCACCATGGTCGGCGGCCTCCAGTCCGCCCGCTCGCTCGCCCACCTGCGCCGCGCCCACCAACTCGCCGCCGCGCTCGGCCTGTTCCCCGACCCCGACCTGGCCGCCGCCAGAATGCGCGCCCTCCTGGCCGTCC
This sequence comes from Streptomyces sp. NPDC090442, assembly GCF_044769405.1. NCBI lineage: Bacteria > Bacillati > Actinomycetota > Actinomycetes > Kitasatosporales > Streptomycetaceae > Streptomyces > Streptomyces sp. NPDC090442. Next base: position 37,417 of record NZ_JBIVXW010000023.1, on the reverse strand, counting down.
ACGGCATCGAGGAGCCGGGCACCCCATGACGGACCCGAACCCCTCCCGCGCCCGGCTCCTGTCCCGCCTGAGCCTCAACCAGGAGACCCTGAGGCAGTGGTCGCTGCCCGAACTGGCCGACGGCTGCGCCCGGGCCGGCCTGCGGGCCGTCGGCCTGTGGCGCGCGCCGGTGCACGCCTACGGGGCGAGCGCCGCCGCCCGCCTCCTACGGGACGCCGGCCTCACCGTCAGCACCCTCTGCCGCGGCGGCTTCTTCACCGCCGAGGACCCCGCCGAGCGCGCGGCCGCCCTGGCGGACAACCGGGCCGCCATCGAGGAGGCCGCGACGCTCGGGACCGACACCCTGGTCCTGGTCTCCGGCGGCCTGCCGCCCGGCAGCCGGGACCTCCCCGGCGCCCGCGAACGGGTCGCCGACGCCCTCGCCGCCCTCGCCCCGTACGCCGCCGCACACGGCGTACGACTGGCCCTGGAACCCCTGCACCCGATGTACGCGGCGGACCGCTGCGTGGTCTCCACCCTCGCCCAGGCCCTCGACCTGGCCGAACGCCTCCCCGCCGCCCAGGTGGGCGTCGTCGTGGACACCTACCACCTGTGGTGGGACGACACCCTCGCCGCCCAACTGGCCCGCGCGAGCGGGGGAGCGGCCGGGGCGGTGGCCGACCAGGAACGGCGGCCGGCACCCCCCTCCCGCGTCGCCGCCTTCCAACTCGCCGACTGGATCACGCCACTTCCCGAGGGCGTCCTCCTGGGGCGCGGGCAGTTGGGCGACGGTTCGGTGGACCTGCGCTGGTTCCGCGAACGCGTCGACGCGACCGGTTACGAGGGCCCCATCGAGGTCGAGATCTTCAACCCGTCCCTGTGGTCCCGCAACGGCACCGAGGTCCTCACGGAGATCATCACCCGCTTCACCCACCACGTCACGTGACCTCCACCGGGCCCGCCCGAACGCCCTCCCCAAAGGGGGAGAGGGGGGCGGGGACGCGCCGCCCCCGCCCCGGGCCTCCCTCCCCGCCCCCGCTGTCACCCCTCGGCGGTACCGTCGAGGCATGGTCAACGGAGCTGTGGTGGAGGGGGTCCTGGAGCGGATCACCTACGCGAACGAGGAGAACGGCTACACGGTCGCCCGCGTCGACACCGGCCGAGGCTCCGGCGAGCTGTTGACCGTCGTCGGGGCGCTGTTGGGGGCGCAGCCGGGGGAGTCGCTCCGCCTGGAGGGCCGTTGGGGCTCCCACCCCCAGTACGGCAAGCAGTTCACGGTGGAGAACTACACCACCGTCCTGCCCGCCACCGTCCAGGGCATCCGCCGCTATCTCGGCTCGGGCCTCATCAAGGGCATCGGCCCCCGGATCGCCGACCGCATCACCGAGCACTTCGGCATCGACACCCTGGACGTGATCGAGGCCGACCCCGGGCGCCTGATCGAGGTGCCCGGCCTGGGCCCCAAGCGCACCAAACTGATCGGCGCCGCCTGGGAGGAGCAGAAGGCCATCAAGGAGGTCATGGTCTTCCTCCAGGGCGTCGGTGTCTCCACCTCCATCGCCGTGCGCATCTACAAGAAGTACGGCGACGCGTCGATCTCGGTGGTGAAGAACCAGCCCTACCGCCTGGCCGCCGACGTCTGGGGCATCGGCTTCCTGACCGCCGACAAGATCGCCCAGTCGGTGGGCATCCCGCACGACAGCCCGGACCGGGTCAAGTCCGGCCTCCAGTACGCCCTTTCGCAGTCCACGGACCAGGGGCACTGCTTCCTGCCCGAGGAGCAACTGATCGCGGACGCGGTGAAGTTGCTCCAGGTGGACACCGGCCTGGTCATCGACTGCCTGGCCGAGCTGGCCGAGGACCCGGAGGGCGTGGTCCGCGAGAAGGTGCCAGGACCGGAGGGCGGCGAGCCGGTCACCGCGGTGTATCTGGTGCCGTTCCACCGCGCCGAGATCTCCCTGGCCGGCCGGCTGTCCCGGTTGCTGCGCACCGACGACGACCGGATGCCCGTCTTCCAGGGCGTGGACTGGGACAAGGCGCTGGCCTGGCTTTCGCGGCGTACGGGCGCGCAGTTGGCGCCGGAGCAGCGGGACGCGGTCCGGCTGGCGCTGACGAGCAAGGTCGCGGTGCTCACCGGCGGGCCGGGCTGCGGCAAGTCGTTCACGGTCCGTTCGGTGGTCGAGTTGGCGCGCGCCAAAAAGGCCACGGTGGTGCTCGCGGCCCCCACGGGCCGGGCGGCCAAGCGGCTGGCGGAGCTGACCGGCGCGGAAGCGTCCACCGTCCACCGCCTGTTGGAGCTCAAGCCGGGCGGGGACGCCGCCTACGACGCCGACCGCCCGTTGGACGCCGATCTGGTGGTGGTCGACGAGGCGTCGATGCTCGATCTGCTGTTGGCGAACAAGCTCGTCAAGGCGGTGCCGCCGGGCGCCCATCTGCTGCTGGTCGGGGACGTGGACCAGCTCCCGTCGGTCGGCGCCGGCGAGGTGCTGCGCGACCTGCTGGCTGAACCGGGCCCGGTGCCGGCGGTCCGTCTGACGAGGATCTTCCGCCAGGCCCAGCAGTCCGGCGTGGTCACCAACGCGCACCGCATCAACTCCGGTGTCCCCCCGCTGACCAGCGGCCTTCCGGACTTCTTCCTGTTCCCCGAGGAGGACGCCGAGGAGGCGGCCCGGCTGACGGTCGACGTGGTGGCGCGCCGCATCCCGGCCAAGTTCGACCTCGACCCCCGTCGGGACATCCAGGTGCTGGCCCCGATGCACCGCGGCCCGGCCGGCGCGGGCTCGCTCAACGGCCTGCTCCAGCAGGCGGTCACCCCGGCCCGCCCCGATCTGCCGGAGCGCCGCTTCGGCGGCCGGGTCTTCCGCGTCGGCGACAAGGTCACCCAGATCCGGAACAACTACGAGAAGGGCCGCAACGGCGTCTTCAACGGCACGGTGGGCGTGGTCACCGCCCTCGACACCGTCGAGCAGCAACTGACGGTCCTCACCGACGAGGACGAGGAGGTCCCCTACGACTTCGACGAACTGGACGAACTGGCCCACGCCTACGCGGTGACGATCCATCGCTCCCAGGGGAGCGAGTATCCGGCGGTGGTGATTCCGGTCACCACCAGCGCCTGGATGATGCTCCAGCGCAATCTGCTCTATACCGCCGTCACCCGGGCGAAACGCCTGGTGGTGCTGGTCGGCTCGCGACGGGCCCTCGGGCAGGCGGTGCGGACGGTATCCGCCGGTCGGAGGCACACCGCGCTCGCCCACCGACTCTCCGGAGCGATCTGAGGTCTCCCCCCTTTCGTAATCGGGGCGAACGGGAGCAGGATGGACTCCGACGCGGCACTGAGTGCCGCGATGAGGCCCTATGGCCGACCCCGAGTGCACATCCAAGGTCCAAATGGGGGAAGGTATAGGCAGTCAGGGCACCTCGAAGAAGAGGCACAACGTCGGTGAGGGATGACGTGAGCGACAACTCTGTAGTACTGCGTTACGGGGACGGCGAATACAGCTACCCGGTCGTCGAGAGCACGGTCGGCGACAAGGGCTTCGACATCTCGAAGCTGCGCGCCCAGACCGGTCTGGTGACCCTGGATTCCGGTTACGGCAACACCGCGGCGTATAAATCCGCGGTCACCTATCTCGACGGTGAGAAGGGCATCCTGCGGTACCGCGGTTACCCGATCGAGCAGCTCGCGGAGCGCAGCACGTTCGTGGAGACCGCCTACCTCCTCATCAACGGTGAGCTGCCGACCGTCGACGAGCTGGCGACCTTCAAGCAGGACATCACCTACCACACCCTGCTCCACGAGGACGTCAAGCGCTTCTTCGACGGCTTCCCGCGGGACGCCCACCCGATGGCCATGCTGTCCTCGGTGGTCAGCGCGCTGTCGACGTTCTACCAGGACAGCCACAACCCGTTCGACGAGCAGCAGCGGTACATCTCCACGATCCGCCTGCTGGCCAAGCTGCCGACCATCGCGGCCTACGCGTACAAGAAGTCGGTCGGCCACCCGGTCGTCTACCCGAGCAACGACCTCGGCTACGTCGAGAACTTCCTGCGGATGACCTTCTCGGTCCCCGCCGCCGAGTACGAGCTGGACCCGGTCGTGGTCAGCGCGCTCGACAAGCTGCTGATCCTGCACGCGGACCACGAGCAGAACTGCTCGACGTCCACCGTGCGCCTGGTCGGCTCCTCGCAGGCGAACCTCTTCGCCTCGATCTCGGCCGGCATCAACGCCCTCTGGGGCCCGCTGCACGGCGGCGCCAACCAGTCGGTGCTGGAGATGCTGGAGGGCATCCGCGACGCCGGTGGCGACGTCGACACCTTCATCCGCAAGGTGAAGAACAAGGAAGACGGCGTGAAGCTCATGGGCTTCGGGCACCGCGTCTACAAGAACTTCGACCCCCGGGCGAAGATCATCAAGGCGGCGGCGCACGACGTCCTCTCGGCGCTGGGCAAGGAGGACGAGCTCCTCGACATCGCCCTGAAGCTGGAAGAGCACGCGCTGGCCGACGACTACTTCGTCGAGCGCAAGCTCTACCCGAACGTCGACTTCTACACCGGCCTGATCTACCGGGCGATGGGCTTCCCGACCGAGATGTTCACCGTGCTCTTCGCGCTCGGCCGGCTGCCCGGCTGGATCGCCCAGTGGCACGAGATGATCACGGAGCCCGGCTCCCGCATCGGTCGCCCGCGCCAGGTCTACACCGGCGTCGTCGAGCGCGACTTCGTGCCCGTCCAGGAGCGCTGAGTCCGGCCGCTGCGTAACGGCCGGACGGCACCGGCCGTTACGCACTGGTGATCGATAATCGCGCAAACGCGATCCTGGTGCCCCCTCCGGCGCCGTGAAGCGGGCGCACATATGCGAAAGCGCCCCGCCTCCGGATCCCCCCACGGGTCCAGAGTGCGGGGCGCTTCCCATGTCCCGGTGCGGATTCCCCCCACGGGATCCGGCCGGGCGTTCCGGGTTGCACCGCGCTCTGCCGGGACGCGCACATACGGGAGGGCCGCTCAAAGCTCCCCGGGCGCGTCGCCCCGGCCAACGCAGAGCCGAGACGGTCCCCCAAGACCGACACGGCTTTCGCAGTGCAAGCCCCGCCGGGGTGCTTGCACTTGCCCGGTTAGACTCGCGACCCCCCTCAATGGTTACGTTCCGAAGAGTGTGATCTGAGTCTCATGCCATATAGGGGCGAATCTGGTCAAGGGCTTCTTTTGGGAGATCGAAGCCCGGAGGTATGGGTGTTGTGCCAGTTGTAAGGGTGATGTGAATTTTCGTGCCCTCGCCCTGACATTGTGACCGTTCGTAGCTGATCGTCCCGGTCTGCCGTGATTACCGTGGGTGCCCGATCCGGGGGCGACTCTCGCCCGCCGGAAGCGCGTACGCGCGAGGCGCAGGCCGCCCCGCCGGAATCGGGTGCGTCCTGCGCCTCGTCGTCGTGGAGCGTCGTGGATCAGACCTGACCCACGAGTTCGTAGCCCGCCTCGTCGACCGCCGCGCGCACCGCGGCCTCGTCCAGCGGCGCCTTCGACGTGACGGTCACCAGGCCCGACGCCGCGACCGCCTGCACCGCGCTCACCCCGGCGATCTCGCCGATCTCGGACGACACCGCGCCCTCGCAGTGCCCGCAGGTCATGCCCGTGACCTTGTAGGTGCTGGTCACCGCGCCGACCTCGACGGCGGTGTCGCCACCGCCCTGGCAGGGGCCGCCAGGGGTGCAGCAGGAGCTGTTCTCAGTCATGGGTTTCTCCTCGTGGTGCCGTGTGTGCCGACATGTGTCGGTGTGGGCCGATACGGCCGTTGCGCTCAGTGTGGTGCCCAAGTGGCGTGAGGGAACGCAGTGGCGGTCGATGTCGGCCCCGACTTCCGCCACTGTATACCCCCTAGGGGTATGAAACCAGCCCTGGCTCTCCGCGCCCGCACGCGTTGCCGCCCGCCCGCCCGCGCGTCAGCCTGGGGATACGGACTCGGGGTGCGGATCCGAGGAGGCGGCCGGATGGACGGCATACTCGCCCTCTACGGCCTGCTGGCGCTCACCACCCTGCCGCCACTGGTCCCCAACTCCGCGGTCCTGGTCTCCGCCGGCGTCCTCGCCTCCGAAGGCCACGCGGTCCTCCCGCTCGTCCTCGTGATCGTCGCGGGCAGCGCCCTGCTCGGCGACACGCTGATGCACCTCGGCGCGCGCCGCTTCGGCGGCCCCGTACGCGCCTGGCTGCTGCGCCGCCCGCGCCGCCGCGCCGCCCTCGAATGGACCGCCCGCCGCATCCGGCGCCACGGCGTGCCCTTCGTCGTCGCCGTGCGGTTCCTGCCCAGCGGGCGGATCGCCGGCGCCCTGGCCTCCGGCGCGCTGCGCTACCCGTCGCGCAAGTACCTGCTCGGCGCCGGCCTCGCCGAATCCCTCTGGGCGACCTACTCCGTCGGCCTCGGCTACCTCGGCACCGCCGCCGCCGGAAACCGCCTCTACGCCGCCGCCATCGGCATCGGCGTCTCCGCCCTCGTCGCCACCGCCGGCACCGCCGTCCAATGGGTCACCCGCCGACGCGCCCTGCGCGCCCGGCCCGACCGGCGAACTCCCGGCGAATCCACGCGACTCGACCCGCGATCCGGCCCGCAATCCGATCGCGAAGAGGGTGACGACCAGGCGTCCTCCACCGCCGCAGCGTGATCGCGGGTCGGGCGCGGCGTGACTGTCAGTGGTCGTCCGTACCGTTGGTGTCATGACGGAACGAAAAGCCGAAGCGGCGGAACGAAAAGTCGAAGCGACGGAACGAGAAGCTGAGACAAGGGGAGTTGGAGCGGGGAAGGCCGAGGCGCAGGGGTTGGCGAAAGGTGCGCAGCCGGTCGGGCCGCACGTGCCGCGCATCCCGCCCGACGTGCGGATCGAGGCGTGGCCGGCGGACGGCCTCGACCTGCTGCGCAAGGCCAACACCCCCGAGATGACACGACACTTGGGCGGCCCCGAGACCGCGGAACGGCTCGCCCGGCGCCACCTCAGATACCTCGGCTCCCTCGACGGCGACGTCCCCGGTCGGATGTACCGCATCGTGCTCTTCCCGGACGGCGAGCCTGTGGGCACCGTCGGCTTCTGGGAGTGGGAGTGGAGGGGAAAGCCCGTCTACGAGGCGGGTTGGGGTGTGCTCCCCGACTTCCAGGGCCGTGGCATCGCGGCGGCCGCGGTGCACCAGGTCCTCGCCGCGGCCGCTACCGAAGGTCGCCACCCCATCGCCCACGCCTTCCCCTCCGCGGCCAACGCCGCATCCAACGCGGTATGCCGCAAGACCGGTTTCGCCTTCATAGGGGCGTGCGACGTCGAATACCCCAAGGGGCATCTGATACGGGCCAACGAGTGGCGGGCGACGCTGCGGTAGGGCAGGGGCGATTCCCTAGGGGGAGCGCCGACGGCCCCACTTGGGGATGCCGTCGGCTTCCCGGCCCGCGTCTCGGCCCGCGTCGCTGCCTCCGCCTCAGCGCAGCAGGGCGAGACTGGCGAGCGCCGTGAAGGCGAGCACCAGCCAGGTGAAGACCCTCTGGTCGATGCGGTGCACCAGCGCCCGCCCGGCGAACGCACCGGCCACCACGGCGAGCGCCAACAGCCCGTCCAACACGAGCCCGTTCGCCGTGATCAGCCCCAGCCCCACGCTGAACGGCACCTTCACGAGATTGACGAGCAGGAAGAACCACGCACCGGTACCCAGGAATCCCAGCACCGCGAAGCCCGACGAGAGGAGGTACAGCGACATCGCCGGCCCGCCGGCGTTCGCGACCATGGTGGCAAACCCGGCCAGCAGCCCGAACACCGCTGTCCGTAGGCGGTGTTGATGCCCCGTTGAGCCTCGGGCGGGGGCGGGTTGCCGCACGTCGCGCACCGCCGCGCGGGAGCGGACCTGTTGCCACACGTGGTGCAGCGCGACGGCGAGCAGCAGCCCGCCGATCGTGCGTCGCATGACGGTGTCGTCGGTCCACGCGATGAATGCCACGCCCAGCAACACCCCGGCCGCCACCGACGGCAGCAGCCGGAGCAGCACGGCCCGGTCGGCGTGCCCGCGATAGGCGCGGACGGCCAACACATCGCCCACGAGGAGGAGCGGAAGGAGGACCCCGGTGGATTCCCTGGCCGGGAGCACGGCGGCGAAGAGCGCCACGCTCAGCGTGCCCACGCCGCTGACGGCGGTCTTGGAGACCCCCACCAGCAGCGCGGCGACCACCAGCACGGCGAACGGCGCGACGCCCAACTGTGCCACGGGACCGACGGCCAACTGCCCGGCCGCGAGGCCGACTACGGCGCCGCTGTCGGTCACGCGCCGGGCGCCGCCCGGCCGCCCGCGGCGGCCCGCACGTCCGCGACGGCCACCGGCTGACCGGTCCGTCGCGAGAGGTCGCACGCCTCCGCGACGTACAGCGCCTCCAATGCCTCGGCGGGGGTGCAAGGGCTGGGCGCCCGGCCCGCGGCCACCTCGACGAAGACGCCCAACTCGGTCACGTACGCGTCGTGGAACCGCTCCATGAACGTGGCGTACGGGGCGTCCGCCCGCTGCCAGGACAGCTTCGTCTCGGCGGACGGCATCGGTGCCCGGTCGTCCAACCCGACGAACCGGGCACCCTCGGAGCCGCAGACCTCCAGCCGGACGTCATGGCCCGCCCCGTTGTAGCGGGTCGCGGTGACCGTGGCCAGGGTGTCGTCGTCGAAGCGGAGCAGTGCGGCGCAGGTGTCGACGTCATCGCCCTCGGCGAAGAAGTCCGCGCCGCGGTTGGCCCCTTGGGCGTAGACGGAGACCACCTCGCGGCCCGTCAGCCAGCGCATGATGTCGAAGTCGTGGATGCTGCAGTCCCGGAACAGCCCGCCGGAGGTCGGGATGAAGGCCGCCGGTGGCGGCGACTGGTCGCTGGTGCAGGCGCGCAGGGTGTGCAGCCAGCCCAGTTCACCGGAGCGCAGCGCCTCCCGGGCCGCGCGGTACCCGGCGTCGAACCGGCGCTGGAAACCGATCTGTACGGGCACGGTGCCGGCCTCGGCGCGCGCTACGACGGCGAGGGTGCCCGGTACGTCCAGGGCCACCGGCTTCTCGCAGAACACCGGCACGCCGGCGTCCAGGGCCTGATGGATCAGCGTGGCGTGCGCGCTGGTCGCGGCGGTGATCACCACGGCGTCCACCCCCGCCGCGTACATCGCCTCGATGCTGTCGGCGGCCGTCACGTCCAGGGTGTCCGCGAGCGCGGCGGCTCGCGCCGAGTCCGCGTCGGCGACCACGAGGCCGGTGACGCCGGGGACGTTCTGGAGGGTAGCGGCATGGAACGCGCCGATGCGCCCGGTGCCGATCAGACCGATCTTCATGGGGGTCCCTTCGGGGGAGGGGGTGGGTGGGAGGGAGGGGGGAGGAGCTCACTGCTGGGGGCTGGAAGGGGGGATCGCCCGGGCCGGGCCGAGCCCCCGACCGGGATGTGCAGCGGAGAAGGGGGAGAGGCGAAAGCGTTGGAACGGCGAAAGCGTTGGAACGGTCCAACTCGTTCCTCACTCGGCACCCTGCATGTCCGTATGTCTGGATGTCAACCCCCTTGCGGTGGTGCGCTGGTGGCGCCGTGAGGAGTTGAACGTGCAGTGGCGGAGGGGGCGGATGAGAGCTGCATGGGCGGGCGGATGGGGTGAGGGTTGGCGCCCGTCATCGGCTCGTACCGGCCCCGCCCGTCCCCACATTGACGCTGACCTGGCCCGATGAAAGGATCCGCCTTCATGGAACGGTCCAATGACTCGCCGGGCGACATCGTCAAGCAGGCGCCCGGCGCAGACCGGCCCCCGACGATCCGCGGAGTCGCCGAGCGTGCCGGCGTCTCCAAGTCGCTGGTGTCGCTCGTTCTCCAGGATTCGCCGCGGGTCAGCGAGGCCAAGCGGCGGGCCGTCCTGGACGCCATCGACGAGTTGGGCTACCGGCCCAACGCCGCCGCCCGCAGCCTGGTCGCCCGGCGCACCCACACCGTCGGCGTGCTGCTGAACGACATGCGCAACCCGTGGTTCGTGGACGTCCTCGACGGCCTCAACTCGCTGCTGCACGCGCACGGCCTGCGGATGTTGATGGCCGACGGGCGTCTGGACCGGCGCACGGACCGGGAGTTCGCCCGTACCTTCCAGGAACTCCGGGTCGACGGCCTGGTCGTCGTCGGCACGCTCCCGGACACCGAGGGGCTGGCCGAGGTCGCCGAGCGGCTGCCGACCGTCGTCGCCGGCAACCACGAACCCCGTTTGCCGCGCGTCGACATCGTCGCCAACGACGACGAACGCGGCGCCCGCCTCGCCACCGAGCACCTCATCGGTCTCGGGCACCGCAGGATCGCCCACATCGCCGGGCTGGGAGTGGTCGGCGCGTTGCGCCGGCGCGGTTTCGAGGCCGCGATGCGCGACCACGGGCTGGCCGCGCACGCCGTCGCGGTGGACGGCGACGGGACGGAGGAGGGCGGCTACCGCGCCGCCGTGCGGCTGCTCGGCCCGGCCCGCGACGGCCACCGCCCCTCCGCCGTCTTCGCGTTCAACGACCTCTCCGGCATCGGCGCGCTGTCCGCCGCCGGAGAACTGGGCCTCGACGTCCCCGCCGACCTCTCCCTTGTCGGCTACGACAACACCTACCTCGCCCGCATCCGCCACCTCTGGCTCAACTCGGTCAACAACGCCAGCCACGAGGTGGGTCGCCGCGCCGCCCGTTGCCTGTTGGACCGGATGACGCACCCCGACGCACCCGCCGACCACCACCTCGTCGCCCCGGCACTAGAGGTGAGGGGCTCGACGGCGCCACCCGGGGAGGGCCGCGAAGCGCCGTAACGGGAAACGGGGCGAGCGCTGTGCACGGTGGCCACGGGCCGGGCCGGGCCGGGTTCAGGTCGGCGTCGGCCCGTGGCCACCGGCTGATGCGCCGCCTAGCGTCCGCGATGGCCCGGGCGTTGCGCCACCCAGGCTCTGACGGTGTCGGCGTACCAGTACGGTTTGCCGCCCTCCACCACGTCGGGCTCCGGTAGCAGGCCGTGCTTGCGGTAAGACCGCACGGTGTCCGTCTGCACCTGGATATGGGCGGCGATTTCCTTGTACGACCAGAGCCTTCGGTCAGTCATCTCTGCGCACCTCCTTGGCGCCCCCGCAGGGTCGACCGGCGAGCCGGCGAGGGCTGCGTACGGCGTGGTGATCACTCACCCTGTGCCCGGACAACGACGGTGAGTGACCGTCAGCGTGGGCCTGTTGAGGGGCCGTGACGAAAGACCTGCCCCACGGTGACAGCCGTGACGGAGGGGCGACAGTCGTGACAGAGATGGGACAGACGCCTACATAGCGAATGATTCGCGGTCAGGTACCGTCCGCCATGAGCGAGATGTCCCCTGCAGATGCGCCTGGGTTGAGACGCGCCTGTTCTTGGGTGTGGCGGGTGCAGGCCGGCGGAGGGCGGAGATCACGAATACAGCGCGCGCCAGGTCTTCTTGTCGACCTTGCCGTCGGCGGGGAGGTGGTGCTTGGACTGGAACTGTCGCACGGCGCTTACGGTCTTCGCGTCGAAGCGGCCGGTCACGTCCTTCCAGGCCAGGTAGCGGCGGTTGGCCAGGAGGCACTGCACCTGCTTGACGCGGGCGCCGCGTTGACCGTAGACGGTGAGTGCGTCCCCGTTGGCGAAGGCGCAGGCGACGAGGGTGGCGGGTCGACGGGGGGCGCCGTCCTGCCCGGTCCGCTCGGCGGCCGGCGGTGGTGTGGCGGCGGACGCCGGGCCGGCGAGCAGCCCCGCGGCCAGCAGCAGTCCCGCGATGGATGCCCCGAGGCCCGTTCTTGTGGCTTTCACGGAATCCATTGCTTCCCCCGTTGGATGCCCCGGACGCTTCGAAACCCTGGGATACACCCGATGCGCTGGTACGGGGAATGTGCTGGCCACCGCGTCCGCCGCGCCGCCTGCCCTTTGCCTTTGCCCTCCTCCCCCTCTCGCTCTCCTCTCCCTCGCCTCAGTTCCCGCCGGTACGGCCGCGGCCTCCGCTTCCGGCCGTGTTGCCGGTTGTTTCACCGGTCGTATCGCCGGCCGTGCCACCGACGGTGCCACCGACTGCATGACCGCCTGTGGTGGAGGCCGCGTCCGTGACAGTGCCGGTACCCGTGTCCGTGCCCGTACGCGTGGCTGCCGTATCGGCCACGGCCGTTGACGGGGCGGCTCCCTCGGCGGAGCGGCGCAGTTCGTGTTCCAGGTCCTCCAGCGCCAGCCCCTTCGTCTCCGGCGCGTACCGCTTGCAGAAGACCAGCGACAGCACGCACATCGCGCTGAACAGCCAGAACGTGACCGCGGCGCCCACCGCGTCGAGCAACATCGGGAAGCACAGCGCGACCCCGAAGTTGACCAGCCACATCACGAACACCGCCGCGCCCATGGCGAGTCCACGGACCTTCAGCGGGAACATCTCGGCGAGCAGGAGCCACACGCCCGTATTGAGCGTTGCCTGCATGAAGCCCATGTAGAGGACCATCAGCGCGAGGACCAGGTAGCTGACGGCGGTCGAGTGCGGCAGGTGGAACGCCGCCCCCAGGAGGGCCAGTGACACCGTCATCCCGGAGAGCCCCCAGAGGAGCATCGGGCGTCGACCCACCCGGTCGATCAAGGACATGCCGATCGCCGTGGCGACGACGGAGACGGCGCCGACCGCGATGGTGGCGGTGATCGCGGCGTTGGTACCCAGGCCGGTCGTCGCAAGGATCTTGGGGGCGAAGTAGATGACCGCGTTGACCCCGGTGATCTGTTGGACGATCGCGAGCCCGATGCCGACCAGCAGCAACCGCCGCACCCAGGGGAGTTGCAGCTCCTGCCAGGCCCCGCGCTGTGCGTCGGACTCCAGGTTGCGGGCCTGCTCGATGCGGTGGAGCTCGTCCGGGACGTCGTCGGCGGGCAGCGTACGGCGCAGCACCGCGGCAGCCTCGTCCCGCCGCCCCCGGCTGATGTACCAGCGCGGCGTGTCGGGCAGGAAGAGGACGCCGAGGAACAGCGCCACAGCAGGCAGCGCGGCCAGTCCCAACATCCAGCGCCACGCCTCCCAATGGGCCAGCACGGCATTGACGAGATATGCCAGCAACTGGCCGCTGACGATCATCAGGGAGTTGAACGAGACCAGTCGGCCGCGGATGTGCGCGGGCGCGATCTCGGAGAGATAGAGCGGGGTGATGACGGAGGCGCTGCCCACGGCCAGGCCCAACACGAAGCGCGCGACCGTCATGAACGCCACGGTCGGCGCCAACGCGACCGCCACCGCCCCGCCGATGAACACCGCGCCGGCCCACAACAGGGAGTTGCGCCGCCCCAGCGCGTCGGACATCCGGCCGCCGGCCAACGAGCCGAACGCCGCGCCTATCAGGAGCGCGCTCGTGATGACGCCCTCACCGAAGGACGTGAGGCCGAAGTGCTGCTCCATAAAGGGGAGCGCGCCGGACACCACCCCGGTGTCGTATCCGAACAGGGCACCGCCGAGCGCAGCGATCGCGGCGATGGCCACGATGAACCGCCGGGCATTGCGGGAGGGGGCCGTACCGCCGCGCGAAGAGGGGGAGGCGGGGGAAGTGGGGGAGTTCGGAGCAGAGTTGGGCCCGGCGGTGGGCGCGGGCTGACTACTGGGCGCCGCCATTCTCAGCTCCCGTTCGCTGGAACGTCATGCGCCGACAACGTCGCGGTGAGCGTCGTAAGTGAAAACAATGCCCCGTAGGGCGGGCGTGGAGCGTGCGCAGTACGCATGATGTGGCCTTTCGGTGGTTGGCCTGGTTTCCCGTTGGAGTGCAAGAAGGCGGAAGAAACGCCGAGTCGAGTGGGATGAATAGCGACCGGCGAATTACCCGTCGACGCATACCGGATCGACGAAGCGTCGGATCGGCGAGGGGCCGGTCGCCACGACGTTAGGTCGTCAGGCCGCTGGAACGACGGGCGCCGGCGCGATTGAGCGCTGCGCGCCGAGGTGACGTGACTGAGGTGGCTCACGTAACTGGCGGCGTAGACCGGCTGGTTGCCGTGCCGCAACGGGTATCGACCAGGCGCGGTAGCCGGTGCCGCAACAAGCAGCGCCGAGGGGAGAGGGGGAGCAGACCTGAGGAACGGGTCTGAAAGCAGCCCTCGAAAAATAGACCCGAGATATAGACCCGAGAAACGGATCCGAGAAACGGATCACGGTCCGGGGCTGGACGGACAACGTCCGTCGCCAGCCACCGGAACGGTTCAGCTAGAGGTGTTGACTATGCGGGCACCTCGCTTGCGCCGGCTCGTCGGCTCTTCCGCTCACCGATAGAGATCCGGCCGCTCGATCAATTCGACGACGACCCGGTCCCCGGTGGCCTGTGCCAGGACTCCCGCCTCGCATACCGCGGCCGCCGCGTACCCGTCCCAACAACTGGGGCCCTCGACCTCGCCGCGCCGGGTGGCGTCCACCCAACGCTGCACCTGCCGGTCGTACGCGTCCTCGAAGCGCTCCACGAAGCCGGGGGTGATGGTGCCGCCCCACTGGCCCGCGGTGTTGACGAAGACGCCGTGGTCGTCGCCGATCCGTGCGGTGCCGTTCTCGCAGACCGCCTCGCAGGTGACCTGGTAGCCGAAACCGCAGTTGACGAACAACTCGGTGTCCACGACCTGGCCGCCGGCCGTCTCGAAGAGGATGAGCTGCGGGTCGCTGAGCCGCTCCGGCGCGTTGCCGGTGGGCGCCGGTCGCAGCACGCGGACGGCCGTGATCTCCTCGTCCAGCAGCCAGCGGGTCACATCGATCTCGTGCACCACCGAGTCGTTGATCATCATCGCGTTGGTGAAACCCGGCGGGGTGTCGGCGTTGCGGTGCTTGTTGTGCAACATCAGCGGGCGGCCGTACGTGCCCTTGTCCAGAAGGGACTTGAGGGTGCGGTACCCGGCGTCGTAGCGGCGCATGAAGCCGACCTGCACGCGCCGGTGGCCCAGCTTCTGCTCGGCTTCCAGGACCCGCAGGGCGGAGGCGGCGTCCGGGGTCAGCGGCTTCTCGCACAGCACCGGGAGGTCGCGGGCGAAGGCGTCGAGCAGCGTCGCCTCGTGGGCCGGACCCGGCGAGGCGATCAGTACGGCGTCGACGCCGGGGTCGTCCATGGCCGCGGCCGGATCGCTGTACGCGGTGGCCCCGTCGATGCCCTCGGCCAACCGCGCGGCCCGATCGGCGTCGATATCCGCCACTGCCGCAACCCTGGCCCCACTGATCACATCGTTGATGCGACGCACGTGGTCGGCCCCCATCCGCCCGGTCCCAATGACCGCCACGCCCAACGACCCACGCGAACCCTGCGAACCCATCTCACCCATCCCGTCTTCCACTTCGTTGTTCTCCTTCATCTACCGCGCCGCTAGATCTCGCCCGCGCATCTCCATCGCGCCGTATCTCTGGCTCCGGCCCATTCGGCCGATCCGGCCCGTCCGTATCCGTCTTCCTGGCTCCGGGGCATGCCCCGGACTCCGTGTTCGGGCCGCGTCCCCGACTCGATGTTCCGAGCGACTCCGCGTTCCAAGCGGCCTCCGCATGGGCAGAACGCCTCGTCAGCGCACGCACGGGCAGAACGCCGCGCCGGTAACGCAAACCGCAGGAACAAATCACGCTCCGTAATCGTTGCCGGGGTATGAGGAGGCGGCACGAGGCAAGCGCAAGCACGCACCGGGCATCAGGCTCAGCGCGTGGCACGCAACACGCTCACACTCGGGAGGGGGTGCGCATCCAGGGGAGTTGAGAGGGCGGGGCGCATGAGGCCGAGCTCAGTGCTCAGGCTCCGCAGGACCGCAGGAAGCGGCGCGTCCGCTGGGCGATCGGGAGCGGCTGGTCGGGCGGGCACGGGTACATGTCCTGCTCGACGATGGCGAAGAGGTCGACGCCCAACTCCTGGGCGGCTTCCAGGACGGGCGGCAGCGCCGGGATGCCGAGCGGCGGCTCGCACATCACGCCCTGCTGCACGGCCGGGCCGAACGGCGTGCCCTTGGCGACGACGTCGCTGAGGATTTCCGGGTCCACCTGCTTGAGGTGGAGGTACCCGATCCGCTCGCCGTAGGTGCGGATCAACTTGACGCTGTCGCCGCCGCAGTAGGCGTAGTGGCCGGTGTCCAGGCAGAGGTTGACCAGGTCGGAGTCGGTGGCGTCGAGGAAGCGCTCGACGTGCTCCTCGGTGTCGATGTGGGTGTCGGCGTGCGGGTGGACCACGATGTCCAGGCCGAACTCGTCGCGCACCCGCTTCGCCAGCCGTTCCGTGCCGGTGGTCAGGTGCTTCCACTGCTCGACGGTCAGCTCTGCGGGCTCGATCATCTCGGCGGTCTTGTCGTCCCGCCAGAAGGAGGGGATGACGACGAGGTGCTTCGCGCCCATCGCCTGGGTGAGCGAGGCGACTTCGGAGACGTGGGCCCAGGTCTTGTCCCAGGTGGACGGGCCGTGGTGCATCGACGTGAAGATGGTGCCGGCCGAGACGGTGAGGGCGCGCCGGCCGGTCTCCTCGCGCAGGACGGCGGGG
This sequence comes from Streptomyces sp. NPDC090442, assembly GCF_044769405.1. Taxonomy (NCBI): domain Bacteria; kingdom Bacillati; phylum Actinomycetota; class Actinomycetes; order Kitasatosporales; family Streptomycetaceae; genus Streptomyces; species Streptomyces sp. NPDC090442. The sequence goes on along the minus strand of NZ_JBIVXW010000023.1, from coordinate 20,960 downwards.
TCGGTGGGCAGGTAGCCGTACGGGCCGAGCTCGATCCACTCGTAGCCGGCCTCGGCGACCTCGTCCAGGAAGCGCTGCCAGGGGACTTGCTGCTCGTCGTCGGGGAACCAGACGCCCCAGGAGTCGGGGGCGGAACCGATGCGGAGGCGGTCCAGAACGGACGAGGCGGCAGGGGGTACGGACATGCTGCGGCTCTCCTCTCGCCGGTCGGCGGTGACCGGGAGGCGCTGAGGTGGGTTGTGGGGCACAGCCTCTCTGTCGGCCTGGGGAGTGTCAAGACTTCGTCCTGACATAAGGACTTAAGGACTTTGAGAGTGAGGGTGGGAGGGGAGGGGGTGATGGGGTGCGCGCCTGGTGGTGGTGCGGGTGTGTTGCGGTGCAAGGTGTCTGGAGCCGTCTGGGCGAACGGAGTTCGGGGCGTGGGGGCGTGAGATGTGGGGGTGTGGTGCGACAGGAGAGGGGCGAGGGGGAGGAGTGAAGGGGAGGGAGGCATGGGGGGTGAGGTGGCGGGGCGTGGGATGGGGTTTTCGGGGTGCGAGGGGGCTGGGGCGTTGTGGGGTGGAGTCGAGGCTGGAGGGGAGTGGTTGACGTCATAATGTAAGGACAAAGTGTTGACAGGGTTTGGGGGTGGCGGTTAGACCTTTGGTCGGAGCTGGAACCGGCGGGGAGAGTCGGTTCCGATCGACCGACTCGACCCGATGCTGTGCCGGCCTCCCCGGGCCCTCGATCGCGCTCTTGAGGGCGTGAGTTGTGCTCTTGAGGGCTTGGACACCTGGGCAAGGGGGCTCCGTCGTCGCACCGGGCGACCCGAAGGGGTGTCTATGACCGAGCCGCACGACCTGATCACCATGGGGCGCATCGGGGTGGACATCTACCCGTTGCAGACCGGGGTGTCGCTCGCCCAGGTGGAGACGTTCGGGAAGTTCCTCGGCGGGTCCGCCACCAACGTGGCGGTGGCCGTCGCCCGGTTGGGGCGCCGTAGCGCCGTCATCAGCCGTACCGGGCGCGACCCGTTCGGGGAGTACGTCCACCAGGCGCTGCGGGACTTCGGCGTCGACGACCGTTGGGTGACGCCGGTGGAGGGCCTCCCCACCCCCGTGACCTTCTGCGAGATCTTCCCGCCGGACGACTTCCCGCTCTACTTCTACCGCCGCCCCAAGGCCCCCGACCTGGTCATCCACCCCGAGGAGTTGGACCTGGAGGCGGTCTCCGCGGCCCGGATCTTCTGGATCACCGGTACCGGACTGTGCGAGGAGCCGAGCCGCGGCGCCACACTGGCCGCGCTGGAGGCGCGTGCCCAGAGGGGCGGCGGTACCACGGTCTTCGACCTGGACTGGCGGCCGATGTTCTGGGGCGGGGAGGGCGGCGCCTCCGGGGACGGCGGGGAGTCCGGTGCCGTGGCCATGGCCGCCGCCCGGCCGTACTACGAGGCGGCACTGCGGCACGCCACCGTCGCCGTCGGCAACGTCGACGAGGCCGAGGTCGCCACCGGCCTCAGGGACCCGAAGGCGTGCGCCGAGGCGCTGTTGGCCAAGGGCGTGGAACTGGCCGTCATCAAGCAGGGCCCCAAGGGGGTGCTCGCCGTCCACCGGGACGGGCGGAGTGCCGAGGTGCCGCCCACCCCCGTCGAGGTCGTCAACGGGCTCGGCGCCGGGGACTCGTTCGGCGGGGCGCTGTGCCACGGGCTGTTGGCCGGCTGGGAGTTGGAGCCGATGATGCGCTACGCCAATGCCGCCGGGGCGATCGTGGCCTCCCGGTTGGCGTGCTCGTCCGCGATGCCGACGGCCGCGGAGGTCGAGGAGTTCCTGGCGGGGAGGTGAGCGCGACCTCGTGGCACTCCGGCTCTTGGCGACGCGGCAGAGCGGTTCGCGGCGACTCGTGACGATTCGAAGTGGCGCATGGCGACCCGCAGCGACTCATGGCGGTTCATGGCGACCCGCAGCGACCCGCAGCGACCCGCAGCGACTCACGGCGACTCATGACGACTCGGAGCGACTCGTGACGAGCCGAGTGGCCTACGACGCCCCGGAGCGGAGGGAGGTCGACTCGCCCCGCGCTCCTGAATGGACCTTCCCCCTTCCTCCCTCCCCCCTCCGTCCCTGTTTCACCCCCACCCCCGCCCTCAAGAAGGTGAGTTGAGCCTTGACTCCTCGGATCAGTGACCTCCCGGCGCTACGCGCCCGGCATCCCGAAGCCGTCGCGGAGGCCGCCGCCCGCCGTACCCGTCGCCCGCTGCTCGGCGACAACGGCCGGCTGATGATCGTGGCCGCCGACCATCCGGCCCGGGGCGCGCTCGCCGTCGGTGACCGCCAACTGGCCATGGCCAACCGCCTCGACCTCCTGGAGCGGCTGGTCCTCGCGCTGTCCCGGCCCGGCGTCGACGGGGTGCTGGCCACCGCCGACATCCTGGAGGACCTGCTGCTGCTCGGCGCCCTCGAAGGCAAGGTCGTCATGGGCTCCATGAACCGGGGCGGCATCGCGGGCGCCTCCTTCGAGATGGACGACCGGTTCACCGGCCACCGTCCCCAGGACATCGCCCGGCTCCGCTTCGACGCGGGCAAGCTCCTGCTGCGCATCGATTACGACGACCCCGGCTCGCTGACCACCCTGGAGGCCACGGCCCGCGCCATCGACGCGATGGCGGAACGCGAACTGCCCACGTTCGTCGAGCCGTTCCTCTCCCGTCGGGTCGACGGTGCGGTCCGCAACGACCTCAGTCCGGAGGCCGTCACCCGTTCCGTCGCCATCGCCTCCGGCCTCGGCGGCACGTCCGCGTACACCTGGTTGAAGCTGCCGGTGACCGACGATCCCGAGGCGATGGCCCGGGTCTGCGAGACCTCCACCCTGCCCACCGTGCTCCTCGGCGGCAACGTCGGTGGGACCGTGCGGGATCAGGAAGCCGCCTATGAGAAGTGGCGCAAGGCGCTCCGGTTGCCGACCGTGCACGGGCTCGTCGTCGGCCGTTCGTTGCTCTACCCGGCGGACGGCGATGTGGCGGCCGCGGTCGACACGGCCGTGGGGCTGCTCTAGGCCCGCGGCCCGCAGCCGCGTTGCGGCACCGCCGCGTCGCCGTCAGTGTCACTGTCAGTGGTGAGTAGGAGACTTGTAGTCATGAGTGCTGAGTTTGCGGATATCCCCGAGACCCCCGAGACCCCCAAGTCCACAGCAACCCCCGCGACCCGCGGAAACGCCGACACCCCCGCCCACCCCGCCGCTCCCTCCGCCGGGTTCCACGTCGCGGCCGGCCGTGGCGCCGCCGGACCCTACGTCCTCGACGTCTCGCCCGAGAAGGCCGGTTGGGGGTACTCCTCGCTGCGGATCCTCGAACTGCCGCCGGGCGGTGAGCACTCCTTCGCCACCGGAGACAGCGAGTGGATCGTGTTGCCGCTCTCCGGTGGCTGCACGGTCCGGACGGACGGGCCCGAGGGGGTGAGCTTCGAACTGGCCGGACGGGAGGGCGTGTTCAGTGGTGTGACGGACTTCGCCTACGTACCGCGGGACGCCCAGGTCCACATCGGAAGCGGGGCCGGTGGGCGGTTCGCGCTCACCGGGGCGCGTTGCGAGCGTCGGCTGCCGGCCCGGTACGGCGCCGCGTCCGACGTGCCCGTGGAGTTGCGCGGGACCGGGGCCTGTTCCCGGCAGGTCAACAACTTCGGCGCGGCCGGGGTGTTCGCGTGCGACCGGCTGATCGCGGTGGAGGTGCTCACCCCGGGGGGCAACTGGTCGTCGTATCCGCCGCACAAGCACGACGAGTGCCGTCCCGGGGAGGAGTCCGAGCTGGAGGAGATCTACTACTTCGAGATCGCGGCCGCCCACGGGACGGCCGGCCTGGGCTACCAGCGGGTGACGCCGTCCGGGCACGGGCGCGGTACGGAGATCCTCGCCGAGGTCCGTACGGGCGATGCGGTGTTGATCCCGGACGGGTGGCACGGCCCGTCGATCGCCGCCCCCGGGCACGACATGTACTACCTCAACGTCATGGCGGGTCCGGGCGAGGAGCGCGAGTGGTTGATCTGCGACCACCCCGACCACGGCTGGATCCGCACGACATGGCCGGAGCAGCCGGTCGACCCCCGACTCCCTCTGTACGCAGCACCGGCCCCGGCAGGAGACCCGCGATGACCGCGCCGACCAACCCCCCGACGAATCCGACCAACTCCCCGACGGAGCAGTCGAACCACGCCGCCGCGCCCCTCACCGACACCCCCGCGCACCCGACTGCTCCGCGCACCCGCCGGCTGACCGTGGCCCAGGCCCTGGTCGAGTTCCTGGCGCACCAGTACACCGAGCGGGACGGTCGCCGGCACCGGCTGATCGCGGCCTGTTGGGGCATCTTCGGCCATGGCAACGTCGCCGGGATCGGGCAGGCGCTGTTGGAGTCCGGCAGTGCCGCGCCCCTGGGGGAGGCGGCCGGCGGGCCGCCGAGGCTGCCGTACCTCCAGGGGCGGAACGAGCAGGCCATGGTGCACGCGGCGGTGGGGTACGCGCGGCAGTGCGACCGGCTGTCGGCGCAGGCGGTGACGACGTCCGTCGGGCCCGGCGCCACCAACCTCGTCACCGGTGCCGCGCTCGCCACCGTCAACCGCCTCCCGGTGCTGCTGCTGCCCGGTGACGTGTTCGCCACCCGGCCCGCCGATCCGGTGCTCCAGCAGCTCGAAGTCCCCACCGCGGGCGATGTGTCGGTGAACGACGCGCTGCGTCCGGTCTCCCGGTACTTCGACCGGGTCACCCGTCCCGAGGCGCTGATCCCGGCCGCCCTCCAGGCGATGCGGGTGCTCGCCGATCCGGTGGAGACCGGTGCCGTCACCCTCGCCCTGCCGCAGGACGTGCAGGCCGAGGCGTACGACTGGCCGGAGGAGTTCTTCGCCGACCGGGTGTGGCGGGTTCCCCGCCCGGCGCCGGACGCCGAGGCGCTGGCGGAGGCGGTGCGGGCCGTGCGGGCGGCCCGCCGGCCGCTGATCGTCGCGGGCGGCGGGGTGCACCACAGCGAGGCGGAGGAGGCGCTGCGGGAGTTCGTCGAGGCGACGGGCATCCCGGTGGCGTCCACCCAGGCGGGCAAGGGCTCGTTGGCCTTCGACCACCCGGCGGACGTCGGCGGGATCGGCCACACCGGCACGGCGACCGCCGACGGGCTGGCCCGGCGGGCCGATCTGGTCATCGGGGTCGGCACCCGCTACACCGACTTCACCACCGCCTCCGCCACCCTCTTCGCCGAGCCGGGCGTCCGCTTCGTCAACCTCAACATCGCCTCCTTCGACTCCCACAAGCTGGGCGCCCTGGCCCTGGTCGCCGACGCCCGCGCCGGGCTGGCGGCGCTCGGGGAGGCCCTCGCCGGCCACCGGGTCGATGCCGCCTACGAGGCCGGGTACGCCGCGGCCAAGGCGGAGTGGGAGCGGCGGGTGGACGCCGCCTACGCGGCCGACGACCCCGCCGCGCGGCCGTCGCAGACCCAGGTCCTCGGGGCGCTGGACGGGCTCGTCGACGGGACCGACATCGTTCTCAACGCGGCCGGTTCCCTCCCCGGTGACCTGCACAAACTCTGGCGTGCCCGGTCCCGCAGGCAGTACCACCTCGAATACGGCTACTCCTGCATGGGCTATGAGATCCCGGCCGCGATCGGGGTGAAGATGGCCGCTCCGGACCGCCCGGTGTGGGCGCTCGTCGGTGACGGTACATACCTGATGAACCCCACCGAAATCGTCACCGCGGTCCAGGAGGGCATCAACATCACCCTCGTCCTCATCCAGAACCACGGCTACGCGTCCATCGGCGGTCTCTCCCAGGAGACCGGCGGCGAGCGCTTCGGTACCGACTACCGCTTCCGCGCCGCGGACGGCACGTACACCGGCGAGCCGCTGCCCGTGGATCTCGCCGCCAACGCCGCCTCCCTGGGGATGCGGGTGTTGCGCGCCTCGACGGTCGCCGAGCTGCGCACCGCCCTCGCCGAGGCCCGTGGCGCAAAAACACCCACATGTGTCTATGTGGAGACGGAAACATCTGACACAGTGCCGGGCGCGCCACCCGCCGCGGCCTGGTGGGATGTACCCGTTGCCGAGACCGCGACGCGTCCGGCGGCCGTCGCCGCCCGCAAGGCGTACGACGAGCGTGCCGCCGCGCGCCGCCGCCACCTCTGACATCCGCTCTGCCGCACCGTACGGAAAGGCCCCTCGCATGAAGACCATCAACCACTGGATCGGCGGGAAGCCCGTGGAGGGCGTCTCCGGCAACTTCGGGCCGGTCTACAACCCGGCCACCGGCGCCCAGGAGAAGCAGGTCGCCTTCGCCTCCGTCGAGGAGGTGGACGCCGCCGTCCGCACCGCCAAGGAGGCGTACCGCACCTGGCGCGACAGCTCGTTGGCCAAGCGCACCTCGGTGCTCTTCAAGTACCGCGAGCTGGTCGACGCGCACCGTGAGGAGCTGGCCCGGCTGATCACGGCCGAGCACGGCAAGGTGCACTCCGACGCGCTGGGCGAGGTCGCCCGCGGCCTGGAGATCATCGAACTGGCCTGTGGCATCCCGGAGAAGCTCAAGGGCGAGCTGTCCACCCAGGTGTCGACGCGGGTGGACGTGGCCGCGATCCGCCAGTCGCTGGGCGTGGTCGCCGGTATCACGCCGTTCAACTTCCCGGCCATGGTGCCGATGTGGATGTTCCCGCTCGCCGTCGCCTGCGGCAACACCTTCGTGCTGAAGCCGAGCGAGAAGGTCCCCAGCGCCGCGTTCAAGCTGGCCGAGCTGGCCGCAGAGGCGGGCCTGCCCGACGGCGTGCTGAACGTCGTCAACGGCGACAAGGTGGCCGTCGACGCCCTGCTGGAGCACCCGGACGTGGCCGCGGTGTCCTTCGTGGGCTCCACCCCCATCGCGCGCTACATCCACACCACCGGCACCGCCAACGGCAAGCGCGTCCAGGCCCTGGGCGGCGCCAAGAACCACATGCTGGTCCTCCCGGACGCCGACCTCGAACTGGCCGCCGACGCCGCGATCAACGCCGCGTACGGTTCGGCCGGCGAGCGCTGCATGGCGATCTCCGTGGTCGTCGCCGTCGGCGACACCGCCGACCCGCTGATCGGCAAGATCAAGGAGCGCGCCGACCGGCTGCGCATCGGCCCCGGCGACGACCCGGCCTCCGAGATGGGCCCGTTGATCACCAAGGCGCACCGCGACAAGGTCGCCTCGTACGTCAACGGCGCCGCCGCGCAGGGCGCCGACGTCGTCCTCGACGGCACCGGCTACACCGTCGAGGGCCACGAGGACGGCCACTGGATCGGCGTCTCGCTGCTGGACAACGTCACGCCGGAGATGGACGCCTACCGTGACGAGATCTTCGGCCCGGTGCTCTCGGTCGTCCGCGTCGAGACGTACGAGCAGGCCATCGAGCTGATGAACAGCTCCCCGTGGGGCAACGGCACCGCGATCTTCACCCGGGACGGCGGCGCGGCCCGCCGCTTCCAACTGGAGGTCGAGGCCGGCATGGTCGGGGTGAACGTGCCGATCCCGGTGCCGGTGGGCTACCACTCCTTCGGCGGCTGGAAGGACTCGCTCTTCGGCGACCACCACATCTACGGCAACGACGGCGTGCACTTCTACACCCGCGGCAAGGTCGTCACCACCCGCTGGCCCGACCCGTCCGACGGCGGCATCAACTTGGGCTTCCCGAGCAACCACTGACGCCCGCCCGCCTTCCCGGCCGACGGGGCGCCCCCTCGCGGGCGCCCCGTCCCGGTGCCCTGCCGGCCGCCGCCGGCGGGGCACCCGCGGGTCCGCGCTGCCGCCCGGCCGTCACCCCCGGCGTCCGGGCGGCAGCGGACCGTGACCCTGGGGGAGACCGCGGCCAACTCCGTTGCTACGGTGACGGGTCGCCTGCGTGCGCGGGCGGTGCGGTATCGACATGACGGGGGACGACATGGCACGAGGCATGGCGCTGGCCAAGGGCGCGCGGATCACCGGCGGAATTCTCTGCCTACTGTTCTTCCTGTGGACGGCGTGCTGGTTCGTCGTCGACATAGGGGAGTTCGGCATCGTCGGCGTCTGGGAGGGCTGGACCAGCGCGCACGGGCCGGGCCCCAACGAGGTCACCAATCCCGTCCAGTTGGGCTTCTGCCTGCTCCAGGCGACCGCCGCCGTGGCGGCGTTCGCGGGTCGCCGCTCGGCCGGCGGGCTGCTGGCCGTGGCCACCACCGCCACGTTCGCCACCGCCCTCCAGGCCCTGGTGAGCGTCGGCAGCCACACCGACGACGACCGCTGGTTCCGCAGCGCCAAGGCCGGCACCGCGACCTTCGACGGGGTCTTCCTCTCCAGCCTGGCGCTGTTCCTGCTGACGCTGGTCGCCGGCGTGGTGCTGCTGGCCGGGATGCGGTCCTGGCCGCGCCCGGCGCCCAGCGGCCCGCCGGCCCGGCCGGCCACGGCCGGCGGTGTGCTCGGCGGGCTGATCCTCGGCGCGATGGCGCTGGGCTACGTCGTCTGGCAGGTCTACCTGCTGGTCCAGGTCGGCGGCGAGTCGTTCCAGATGCTCTACCTGGGCAAGGGGGTGCTGTCCACCCTGCTGTCGCTGGCGCCCGGTTGGTACGCGGTGGTGTTCTTCCTGCTGACCGCGATCGCCGGGATCAACTGCCTGGCCCGCGGCTGCGCGGCCCGGGGGCTCTCCTTCGGCCTGGCCCTCGCGCTGCTGCCGAACGCCGTGCTGACGGTCGTCGAGGGCATCGGCACCGGCACCCTGTTCAAGATCAGCGACGTGCTGCCGGGCATGAACATCATCGGCGACGCCCAGTTGGCGCTCGACCTGTTCGGCTCGCTGGTCCTGGTAGCGCTGATGGCCCGTGGCGAGCCGGTCGCGCCGGCCTGGCAACAGCCCGTCCCGGCGCCCGCGTTCGCCGCCCCCGGTTTCGTCCCGGGCCCCGTCGCGCCGCCGCCGGCCGGCTGGCAGCAGCCCGGCCCGCCGCCCATGCCCCCGGTCGGCGGCCCGCCCATGCCGCCGGGCAACGGGCAGCACCCGCAGGGCGGTTACGGCCCGCCGCGGTACTGAGCCGACGGGCGGAGGCCCGCCCCGCTCGCCTGGTCGGGCCCGTACGACGGACGCGGTACGGGCCCGGGGCGGGCTACTGCGGTGGGAGGGCGCCCGGTTCGGCCCGCGGGACGGGGCGGTTGTCAGTGCCGGTACCTAGGATTCAGTCATGGATCTCCGACTGCGCGGACGCCGGCTCTACGCCATCGTGGGCGCGCTCGCGCTCCTCGTAGGAGGCGGCACCTGGGCCGCCGCCGCTTCCGACGTGCCGCCCGCCGTGCACCGCGAGGACCGTGTCCTGGCGATGCCCGCGTCGCCCGGCGGTCGGGCGTCGGTGCGGATCGACACCTCCTTCTTCACCGCGGGCGGCAGTGCCGGGCGGCGTCCCGCGGTCCTGCTCGCCCACGGCTTCGGCGGCAGCAAGGCCGATGTCCGGCCCGAGGCCGAGCAGTTGGCCCGTAGGGGCTATGCGGTGCTGACCTGGTCGGCGCGCGGCTTCGGCAGGTCCACCGGGGCGATCGGGCTGAACGACCCGGCCGCCGAGGTCGCCGACGTCAGCCGGCTGATCGACTGGCTCGCCAAGCGCCCCGAGGTGCGGCTCGACAAGCCCGGCGACCCGCGCGTGGGCATCGCCGGGGCCTCGTACGGCGGCGCGGTCGCGCTGCTGGCCGCCGGCCACGATCCGCGGGTCGACGCCATCGCCCCGCAGATCACCTACTGGAACCTCGCCGACGCCCTGTTCCCCAACGGGGTGTTCAAGAAGCTGTGGGCCGGGATCTTCTTCACCACCGGGTCGGCCGGCTCGCCCACCGGCGCCCCGGGCGGCGCCCCCGCCCCGTCCGCCCCCGGCCCCGCCGGCTCCGGGGGCTGCGGCCGCTTCCAGCCCGCCCTGTGCGCGATGTACCAACGGGTCGCGGTCAGCGGGAAGCCGGACGCCGCGGCCCGCGCACTCCTCGCGGCCCGCAGCCCGTCCGCCGTCGCCGACCGCATCAAGGTGCCCGCCCTGCTCATGCAGGGCCAGACCGATTCACTGTTCCCGCTCGGCCAGGCCGACGCCATGGCGCGGGCGCTCCGCCACAACGGCGCCCCCGTAGCCGTCGACTGGAGCGCCGGCGGGCACGACGGCGGCGACCGGGAGACCGCCCGGCTCACCGCGCGCACCGCCGCCTGGTTCGACCGCTACCTCAAGGGCGACGAACACGCCGCCACCGGGCCGGCGTTCCGGGTCAGCCGCGGCGGGGCGGTGGACACCACCGCCGGCACCGTCCGGCTGCGCGGCGCGAGCGCCGACCGCTATCCGGGCCTGGACCACGACCCCCGCCGCCTGGCCCTGACCGGCCGGGAGCAGCGCTTCGCCAACCCGGCCGGCGCCGCACCGCCCGCGATCTCCGCCGTCCCCGGTGCCGGCGCCCTCGGCAACCTCTCCGCCCTCGGCGCCGGCGGCCTCTCCCTGGACTTCCCCGGCCAGTACGCCCACTTCGATTCCGCCCCGCTGCGCGCCCCCGTGCACCTCACCGGCAGCCCCACCGCCACCGTGCGGATCCGCTCCAGCTCCCCGGACGCGGTGGTCTTCGCCAAGCTCTACGACGTCGCCCCCGACGGCCGCCGCCAGCTGCTGCCGTCCCAACTGGTCACGCCCTACCGCGTCGAGGGCGCCCGGGACGGCCGCACGGTGCGGCTCCAACTTCCCGCCGTCGACCACGACTTCGCCGCCGGCCACCGACTGCGCCTGGTCCTGTCCGCCACCGACCTGGGCTACGCCACCCCGGCCGAGCCCGCCACCTACACCGCCTCCCTGGCCTCCGGCGAGCTCGACGTGCCCACCGTGCCGGAGCTGCGCAGCGCCGCAGCCCCGCTGCCCACCTGGACGTGGATACTGCCCGCGGCGGCCGCGGCCGCCGCCGGCGCGCTGCTGCTCACCGCCCGCCGGCGGACCGCGGCGCCCGCCCCCGACCCGGCCCTGGCCGACGTCCCGCTCCAGATCACCGGCCTGACCAAGCGCTACGCCAAGTCCGCGGAGCGGTACGCCGTACGCGACCTGACGTTCCGCGTCGAACGCGGCCAGGTGCTGGGCCTGTTGGGGCCCAACGGTGCGGGCAAGACCACCACCCTGCGGATGCTGATGGGCCTGATCCGCCCGGACGGCGGCGAGGTCCGGGTGTTCGGGCGGGCGATCCGGCCGGGCGCGCCGGTGCTGTCCCGGGTCGGCGCGTTCGTCGAGGGCCCCGGCTTCCTGCCACACCTGTCCGGCCGGGCCAACCTCGACCTGTACTGGCGGGCGACGGGCCGGCCGGCGGCCGACGCGCACGCCGAGGAGGCCCTTGAGATCGCCGGGTTGGGCGCCGCCCTGGACCGCGCGGTCCGCACCTACTCGCAGGGCATGCGGCAGCGCCTCGCCCTCGCCCAGGCCATGCTCGGCCTGCCGGACCTGCTGATCCTCGACGAGCCGACCAACGGCCTGGACCCGCCGCAGATCCGCGAGATGCGCGAGGTGATGATCCGTTACGCCGCGGCCGGGCGCACCGTCATCGTCTCCAGCCACCTGCTGTCCGAGGTCGAGCAGAGCTGCACCCACCTGGTCGTGATGGACCGCGGCCAACTGGTGCAGGCCGGACCGGTCGCCGACATCGTGGGCGCCGGCGACACCGTGCTGATCGGCGTCGGCGCCGCCGCGCCGCTGCCGGACGCGGTGGTGGAGAAGGTCGGCGCACTGCCCGGCGTGGTCTCGGCGGTCCGCGCCGACGAGGGCCTGCTGGTCCGGCTCGCCGAACCGGCCGGCGTCCCACGGCTGTTGGCCGAGCTGGTGCGGCTGGAGGTCCCGGTGCACCGTGTCGGCCCGCAGGGCCGCCTGGAGGACGCCTTCCTCACCCTGATCCAAGGAGACCGACGATGACCGCGACGACCCCGGTGGCGGCGCCCGGCTACCGCGCCCGGCGCACCCTCCCGCTGCGCGTCGAGGCCCGCCGCCAACTGCTGCGCCGCCGCACCCTGGTGATCGCCGCGGTCCTGACGCTGCTGCCGTTCGTCCTCGTCGTGGCGTTCGCGATCGGCGGCGACCCCAGCGCCCGCGGCAGCGGCCGGATCAGCCTGATGGCCACCGCCACCGCCTCCGGCGCCAACTTCACCGCCACCGCGCTGTTCGTCTCCGCCGGCTTCCTGCTGGTGGTGCCCGTCGCGCTGTTCTGCGGGGACACCGTCGCCTCGGAGGCGAGCTGGTCCTCGCTGCGCTATCTGTTGGCCGCGCCGGTGCCGCGCGCCCGCTTGCTGCTCAGCAAGTTGACGGTGGGGCTGGCGTTCAGCGCCGCCGCGATGCTGCTGCTGCCGGTGGTCGCGCTGGCGGTCGGCACCGCCGCGTACGGCTGGGGGCCGCTGCAGTTGCCCACCGGGGGCACCCTTCCCGCGGGCGAGGCCGTGGTGCGGCTGGCGATCGTGACCGGCTATGTCTTCGTCGGCCAACTGGTCACCGCAGCACTGGCGTTCTGGCTGTCCACGGTGACCGACGCCCCGCTGGGCGCGGTCGGCGGCGCCGTCGGCCTGACCATCGTCGGCAACGTCCTCGACCAGGTCACCGCGCTCGGCGGCTGGCGCGATGTGCTGCCGGCGCACTGGCAGTTCTCCTGGGTGGACGCCCTCCAGCCCCAGTTGGAGTGGTCCGGCATGCTCCAGGGCGCCTCGGTCTCGGTGTCCTACGCACTGGTGCTGATAGCCCTGGCCTTCCGCGGCTTCGCCCGCAAGGACGTGGTGTCCTAGGGCCTGTCCGACCCTGACCCGTCGGACAGACCCCGGAGCGGGCCGGCACACAAAAGACGGCCGCGGCGGAGCTGTTGTCCGCCGCGACCGTCCTGAGACCGGTCCGTGCTCAGCCGGTCGGCCCCTGCATCTGGGCGCTGACCCACTGCATCGTGCCCATGCCCAGGCCCTGGACGTAGGTGGCGCCGCTGTGCGTGCCGTTCGGCACGATCTGCAGTCGCGTCTTCACCGGCCCGTGGCCGTACTGGGCGATGAACTTCCGTACCTTCGGCAGCACGGTGTTCTCCCGGGAGCCGTCCTGGAAGGCCAGGTAGACGTCCGGTCCGCCGCGGGCGATCAGCCGGTGCGCCAGCACCTCGGGGTTGTTCTCCCGCATCGCCGACAGGTGCCCGCGCCACAGCGGCGAGTCCGGCACGATGTCCGGCCCGTTGGGGATCGCGACCTTGAAGTCGTTGGGGTTCTGCAGCACGTTCTTCAGCGCCGAGAAGCCGCCCGACGAGGAGCCCATGATGCACCAGGCGTTGCGGGTCTTCAGGGTGCGGAAGTTCTCCCGGACGAGATCCGGGACGTCCTTGCTCAACCAGGTGCCGATCTTCGGCTGGCCCGGGATGTCGCTGCCGTCGTAGTACTGCTTGTCGTTGGGGTTGAGCACCGGCATCACCACGATGAACGGCAGGCTCTTGCCGGCCTTCGACCAGGAGGCGAGGCTCTCCTCCAGCTTGAGGTCGGCGCCGATCCAGTAGTTGACCGGGTAACCGTAGGCGCCGGGCAGCGCCTCCATGACCGGGAAGCCCTTGTTCGCGTTCTTCTTCTCGTAGTACTCCGGCGGCGCCCAGACCCAGACCTTCCCCGTGAAGCCGGACTTCTTCCCGTGGTAGTTGGTCACGGCTATGGGGGTGTTCCCGCCGGCCCCGCCGACCTTGCTCGTTTCCTGGAAGCTGATCGGGTGGGTGGGCATCTGCACCAGCGAGTTCTTGCTGGTCGGCGCGGTCTGCATGGCGGCGCCCGTCTTGGGGCCGCTGAAGCGGACGGGGGTGTTCTGGGAGTCGCTCGTGCCGCAGCCTGCCGCGGTGCCGATGACGGTCAGGGCGATCAACGCGACCACCGGTTTGAAAAGGGTTTTGCGCACGGGACCTTCTCCTTGGCGAACGGGCCGGGAGACGTCCCGACCGGCCAGCAAGAGGGGACGGGGCGGGCACAGGTTTCCCTCCGGGCGTGTCTGCTTCCTCGCACCGCCCGCTCCCCAAAGTCCGCACCCCGCTCTGACCTGTGGTGTTTACGCTCAACGGAGATCCGGTTTACCGTGATTTTCCCGGTGGGGGCGCGCCGCTGATGCCAGACGGACCCTCCGCGCCGCTCGTCCGCCGCATCCGATATCCCGCCGCGCGCAGGCTCGTTCGCGCGCCCCCGACCCGCCGCCCGGACCACCGGCGCACGCCCCGGGGCACCCCGGGTCCGACACCCCGTCACCCCAGCTCCCGGCCCGTATCCTCTGGCTATGACCTGGTCGCGCGCGCTGAGGGACGCCGCCCGCTCCGGGCTGAGCATCGAGCGGGCCAAGCTCACCCCGGTGATCGCGGTCCGCGGGACGGTCGGCGTGGCCGTCGTCATCGGCCTGTGCCTCTGGCGCGGCAGTCCGGCCCTCGCGGTCTCCTCGGCCTTCGGCGCCTTCGCCTCCGGCATCGTCACCTTCCAACGCAGCATGCGCCCCCGCCCGGTCCTGGCGCTGGCCGTCGCCGGTGCGCTGGCGGTCTCCACCTTCCTCGGCTACCTCGCCGCCGCCCATGACGTCGCGTTCGTCGCGCTGCTCGTCGGCTGGACGTTCCTGGCGGGCATGGCCTGGGCGATCGGCCCGGTCTCCGGGCTCGCCGGCACCCAGACCGTGGCGATCATGCTGATCACCGTCACCCTCCCGACGTCCGTCGTCGGCGCCCTGGAACACGCCGCGCTGATCGCCTTCGGCGGCCTCGTCCAGGCCGCCTTGATCGTCCTGTTCCCGGTGCGCCCCTGGGGCATCCAGCGCGACGCCCTCGCCGACGCGTTGGCCGCCGAGGCCGACTACGCCCGGCGGCTGCGGCACGATCCGGTCGCCCCCTTCGACCCCGCGCCCCTGATGGACGCCCGTCTCGCCTCCGCCGTGACGCCCCGCCAGGCCCGCCGCCGCCCCGTCCAACTGCACGGCCCCCGCGGCCTCGCCGAACGCGTCCGTCCGGTCCTCGCCTCCCTGGCCGACCCGGTCGTCGGCGCCCCCTTGGAAGGCCCCGAACGCGACCGCGTCCGGGACCTGCTGGGCGCCGCCGCCACCGTCCTGGACGCCGTCGCACACGCCGTACGGCACGCCAGGCCGGTGCGGCTGCCCCCGGAAGCCATGGCCACCCTCGAAGTCCCGCCCACCGGGCCGATGCTCACCGGCCCGGGCCGCCGCGCCGCCTACCGGCTGATCTCCCTCCTCGCTGACGCCGTCGAGCTCACCGACGAGCCCGTCGAGGCCACCCGCCCCACCACCGCGGCCGAGCGCGGCCACCTGCTGCGCCCCAGTGTCCCCAGGCTGGTGCCGGTCGCCCTGCGCGCCCTGCGCCGCGAGGCCTGCTGGTCCTCGCGGATCCTGCGGCACGCGCTGCGGGTCGCCGCGGTCGCCGCCGTCGGCTACCTCCTGGGCGCCGCCCTGCACTTCGGCCACGGCTACTGGGCGCCGCTCGCCTCCGTCATGGTGATGCGCCCCGACTTCGCGCAGACCTACTCCCGCGGCGTCGCCCGCTTCGCCGGCACCCTCGTCGGCGTCACCGTCGCCGGTGCCCTGATGGCGCTGGCCCACCCCGGCGTCTACACCAGCGCCGCGCTCGCCCTGCTCTGCGTGTTCCTGATGTACCTGCTGATGCGCACGGGCTTCTCGGTCACCTCGGCCTGCGTCGCCGCCTACGTCGTCTTCCTGCTCGGCATCGCCGGCGCCGGCTGGGAGCAGACCGTCGAGGAACGCCTCGTGCTCACCCTCATCGGCGGGGTGCTGGCGATGCTCTCCTACGCGCTCTTCCCCGCCTGGGAGACGCCCCGGCTCCGCGACCGCCTCGCCGACTGGCTCGCCGCCAACGGCCGCTACGCCCTGGCCGTCTTCGACGCCCACGCCCGGCCCGCCGAGCGTCGCCCCCGCCAGGTCCGCGAGACCCTGCTGGACGGCCGCGCGGCCCGCGCCGCCTGGGAGGTCACCGAGGCCCGCGCCGAGAAGGAGCCGGTCCGCCACCACGGCCTCTCCCTGCACGCGGCCCGCAACGCCAACACCGCGCTCGCCACCATGGGCCGGGTCACGATGATCCTGGAGGCCCATCTGCCCGACAAGGACGCCCAACCCTCGCCCGGCGCCGCCGCGTTCACCACCGCGCTCCGCCCCGCCCTGGACCGCGCGGCCCAGGCCGTCCGCGACGGCGACCCCCTGGACTGGAGCGCGCCGCGCGCCGCGTGGGAGCGCTGGCGCGCCGAGGAGGCCCAGCAGGGGCTCCCCGTCAACGTCGCCGAACTCCTCCTCGACGCCCTCGACGAGCTCGCCGAGGCCCTGCCGCCCGACCCCTGACCCCCGCCGCCCCGCGTCCCGGGATTTTGCCGGCGCATCGGCCCCCGCAGGAACCATTCAGCACCCCCAGTAGTCTAGATAATTGCCCGCAATTCCCGTCATTGGTCGGCCAATGACGGTCTCTGCGGCGCAATGTCCTCCCGAGAGAGAGCAAGCGAACTCCCCATGGCGTCCAGCACTTCGTCCGGCACGTACGACATAGGCATCGACCTCGGCACGGCCAACACCCTCGTCTACGCCCGCGGCAAAGGCGTGGTGCTGAACGAGCCGTCCGTGGTCGCCGTCAACGCCACCGGCGACGTGGTCGCCGTCGGCCTGGAAGCCAAACGCACCATCGGCCGCACGCCCTCCGGGATCACCGCGATGCGCCCCCTACGGGAAGGCGTCATCGCCGACTTCGACGCCGCCGAGCAGATGCTCCGCGCCCTGATGAAGAAGGCCCTGCCCAGCCGCCGCTTCTCCCGCCCCCGCGTCGTCATCTGCGTCCCCTCCGGGATCACGGGGGTGGAGCGGCGCGCCGTCATCGACTCCGCCCGTGGCGCCGGCGCCCGCGAGGTGCACCTGATCGAGGAGCCGATGGCCGCCGCGATCGGCGCCGGCCTCCCGGTGGACGAGCCGATCGGCTGCATGGTCGTCGACATCGGCGGCGGCACCACGGAGGTCGCCGTCGTCTCCATGGGCGGCCTGGTCACCGCCCAGTCCGTACGGGTCGCCGGCGACGCCATGGACACCGCGATCGCCGCGTACATCAAGAAGGAACACGGCCTGGCCATCGGCGAGCGCACCGCCGAGGACATCAAGATCGCCATCGGCTCGGCCACGTGGGAACCGGACCCGATCGACCCCGACCTCCTGCGCTCCCTCACCCGCGCCACCACGACCGTCGGTGACACCGACTCCGACGCCGACGGGGACGCCGAGGCGGACGCCGCCACCCACTCCCACGGGTCCCCCCTCCCCGCCTCCTACACCATCCGCGGCCGCGACCACCTCAGCGGCCTGCCCCGGCTCCTGGAGGTCACCGCCGAGGAGATCCGCACTGCCCTCGCCGAACCGGTCGAGGCCATCGTCCGCGCCGTCCACCGCACCCTCGACGAGTGCCCGCCGGAGCTCTCCGGCGACATCATCGAACGCGGCATCGCCCTCACCGGCGGCGGCGCCCTCCTCCACGGCCTGGACCGCCGCCTCCGCCAGGAGATGGGCGTCCCCGTCATGGTCGCCGACGCCCCCCTGGACTGCGTCGTCAACGGCACCGCCAAGTGCGTCGACGAATTCGCCACCCTGCACGGCCTGCTGACGGGCGCGAAGGAACAGCCCCGCAGGGCGGTGCGGCTGTAACGCGGCCTCCGTCCTCGCACTGTCGGCCTCCCGCCCACCGGGCACGGGAGGCCGACGGCGCGAGGACGTGACGTGACGAAGAACGTGGGGAAGCCGGCGCGCGGCTACGCTCCCCGGCCCGGGCCTCAGCCCTGCCGCCCGCGCTCCATATAGGCCGCCAGCCCGTCCAGAATTCGCTCCAACCCGAACTCCCCGGCCCGATCCGAGGATTCGCCCCCGGCCACGTCCGCGACCGCCGCCGCCAGCGCCGGGAACCGCTCGGACCGCCCGACGAGCAACTCGTTCAGCGCCGCGCTCATCACCGCCTCCGGCCCCTTCGCCCGCGCGCTACCCACCCCCATCGACGTCGACATCGACGCCGACACCTGCGCGATCGCCCGGATGTGCCCGCTCACCACCACGACGGCGTCCAACTGCTCGCCGCCCGCCAGCCCGGTACCGGACAGCGCCGCCAACGCCCGCTCCGTCCAGCCCAGTTCGTGCGGGCCCATCACCCGCGGGCCCACCATGGCGGTCAACAGCCACGGATGTCGGCGGTAGACCTCCGCCAGCCGCTCCGCCCACTGCTGCAAGGCGCCCCGCCAGTCGCCGGTCGCGGCGCCCGCCAGCTCAGGCGGTTCCCCCATCGCCGCGTCGATCATCAGCGCGACCAGCTCCGACTTGCCCGGCACATACCGGTAGAGCGACATCTTCGTGAAGTCCAACTCCGCCGCCACGCGCTGCATGGAGACCGCGCCGAGCCCGCCGACGTCGGCGAGCCCGATGGCCGTCCGCGTGATGCGCTCCAGACTCAGTGCCGGCTTGGGCCCCCGACTGGGCCGCCCGCGCCCGCCCCACAACAGCTCCACGCTGCCCGCCTGCTCCCCGAACACACTGCTCTTCCCATCTCCAGCCACCCTCGCATCCTAAAACTGTGTCCGGGGGTATACATATCTGTGTCCGGTGGATACAGTTAACTCGCCCGCGCCGCCGAACCACCGCACCACCAACTCCACTCCGCGGCGCACCAAGACGGGGGACCCCTATGTCCAACTCCAGCTCGAACTCCCACTCCCACTCCCACTCCCACTTCAACGCCAACGCCACAACGCCCTCAACGACACCCCTGACGACTCGGCCGCCCGCCCGCACCGTGTTGATCTCCGGCGCCAGCATCGCCGGCCCGGCGCTCGCCTACTGGCTCGCCCGCTACGGCTACCGCCCCACCGTGGTCGAGCTCGCCCCCGCCCTCCGGGGCGGCGGCTTCGCGGTCGACTTCCGCGGCGAGGCCCACCTGACGGTGCTCCACCGCATGGGCCTCCTGGACAAGCTCAAGCAACACCGCACCGACGGCGCCCCGATGACCTTCATAGACGCCCAAGGCCGTCAAGTCGCCGCCCTACCCCTCGAGTTCGCCGCCGGCGACATGGAAATCCTCCGCTCCGACCTCTCCCAACTCCTCTACGCCCACACCCACACCCAGACCACCCCCACCGAATACCTCTTCGGCGACTCCCTCACCTCCCTCACCGAAACCACCGACGGCGTCCACGCCACCTTCGAGCGCGCCGCGCCCCGCGCCTTCGACCTGGTCGTCGGCGCCGACGGCCTGCACTCCACCGTCCGCCGCCTCGCCTTCGGCCCCGAATCCCCATTCGTCAGCCACCTCGGCTACTACGTCGCCGGCTGGGACCTCCCCACGAGCGCGGCCCCGGACCTCGCCGCCCGCGCCGTCGGCTACAACGAGCCGGGCCGCCTGATAACGGTCGGCCGCGTCCCCCGCCGCGCCAGCGAAGCGTCCTACAACGGCGAGACCTTCTGCGTCTTCGCCTCCGATCCACTGACCTACGACCGCCGCGACCCGCACTCTTCACGCAAGGCCATTGCCCAGGCATACGAGGGCGCCGGTTGGCGCACCACCGAACTCATCGAAACCCTCTGGAACACCGACGACCTCTACTTCGACTCCCTCAGCCGCGTCGACGTACCCACCTGGTCCACGGGCCGCGTAGCCCTGCTCGGCGACGCCGCCTACGGCGCCACCGTCGGCGGCATGGGCACCGGTTCGGCACTCGTCGGCGCCTACGTCCTCGCCGGCGAACTGGCCCTGGCCGCCGGCGACCACCGCCAAGCCTTCGCCCGCTACGAGCAGCAACTCCGCCCCTACGTCACCCGCTGCCAAGAAGGCGGCCGCACCACCGGCACCTTCCTGGCCCCACCCACCGAAGAAGCCCTCACCGCCCGCAACGCCACCCTCAACAACCCCACTGCCCTCACCACCATGCTCCAAGCCGCCCACCAAGCCTCCGCCGCCATCCCCCTCCTCAACTACCCCACCCTCCTCAACACCCCCACATCCCACCCCCAACAACAAAAGCCCCACCCAAGAAAGGCCCCACCCTCCCCACAGCCGGCCATAGACGCCCTGGCAGTACATCCCCGTGGCGAGCGCACCCGAGCCGTGGCGCGACACACCTCCACGGCCAGGCGGACGCCCGAAGCAACCCACCACGGCGCGTGAACGCCCGGCATCCAGGCACGGGCACGGAGGCACCATGGACCGCTCCGGTCGCTCCTGCCGCAACGTCTGTCGCCGACGGTCGGCGCACCTCCCGGCCAGCAGCGAACCATCAGCGGACCGAGAAGACGGCACCCTCGTTCACCGGCAACTCGACGTCCAGGCCCTCCGGCGACCCACCGATCCGAGCCAGCCCCACCCACCGTGGACGCGTCCCCCAGTCGTTCCGCACCCGCAGGGTCATGTAGAGTCTTCGAGTTGCCACGGATCCGACAGGTTCCACGCAGCCACTACGCCGCACTTCAGCGGCACCTCACTACTGCACGGCTCCTCAACGGGATTGAATTCCGCATGTCGAAATTCGTTCCGGGCGTCTGATTAGGCGTCACCGGGGAATTCCGCTAACGTAGTGATCACCCCGCCGACGGGGAATCGGAACGAAATTCGAACCGACCGCAGCTCCTCCGGGAGCCGCCCGGAACGAAAGAAGATCTGATAAAGTCGGAAAGGTCGAAAAGCGAAAGCGAAGCGGCCGAACCCCGCTCCAACAGGGGGCCGGAGACGGAAACGGATCTGGTAAGGTTGGAACCGCGAAGAAGCCGAAAGGCCGAATCGCACCGGCGAAAGTCAGGGCCGAAAGGATCTGATAGAGTCGGAGACGCAAGACCGAAGGGAAGCGCCCGGAGGAAGCCCGCGAGGGCAGGCCGAAGGAAGCGTCCGTTCCTTGAGAACTCAACAGCGTGCCAAAAGTCAACGCCAGATATGTTGATACCCCGTCTCCCGCATTCGTGGGGGATGAGGTTCCTTTGAAA
>NZ_JBIVXW010000022.1:0-124938 GCF_044769405.1 Streptomyces sp. NPDC090442 | reverse complement strand
CCTCCCACGGGAGGGGACGGGCCGGTGGGGTGGGGGTGCCAGACGTAAAGCGAAGCAGTCTGGCACCCCCACCCCGCAGGCCCGTCACCGCACCCAACAGCACCGCGCAGCGGACACATCGGCTCGCCCCGCGCAGCGGACCGGCAGCGGACAACTCGGCGCGCCCCGCGCAGCGGACCGGCGCCGCAGGCGCAAAGAACAGCAACCCGCGCGGCGGGAAAGCCAACAACGTGGGAAGCCAAAAGAATTGGTTGACGGCAGACACACCCGCCTGTTCCACTGAGCGCATGCGACCTCAGCAACGGCTGGTCACCCGGGACCACATCGACTTCGGTCGCGTGTGGTCCGCCTCCTGTTGCCACTGACGTCCCCGTGCCGCACGGAGCGGAGCTCCGCCCGTGCCCACCCGCGCCCCGACGCCGACGACGGCGCCCCGCGCCATCGCGCACGCCAGTGCGTTGCGCATCCCCATGGACGACGATGAAGACGAGGCCGCACCCATGCCTGTCGAGTTCCTCGGCATAGCCGCCACCCACGACGGCTCCGAAGTCACCCCGCGCTCCGGCGCCTCCTTCGACAAGGACTACACCCTCAAACTCGCCCGCGCCCACGAGGAGTACGACTGGGACCGGGTCCTGTTCGCCTACGGCTCCGGCTCCCCGGACCCCTCCCCCGCCGCCGCCTACGTCGCGGCCCACACCGAGCGGCTGCAACTGCTGGTGGCGCACCGCCCCAACGTCTCCTACCCGACGTTCGCCGCGAAGACCTTCGCCACCCTGGACCGGATCAGCGACGGCCGGCTCGCGGTGCACTTCATCACCGGCGGCAACGACCACGAGCAGCGCCGCGAGGGCGACACCCTCACCAAGGACGAGCGCTACGCCCGCACCCGCGAGTACATCCGGATCGTCAAGCGGGCCTGGACCAGCCACGACCCCTTCGACCACGAGGGCACCCACTACCGCTTCCAGGACTTCGTCTCCGACACCTTCCCGGTCCAACAGCCGCACCCGCAGGTGTCGTTCGGCGGTTCGTCACCCGCGGCGTACGCGGCGGGCGGTGCGGAGGCGGACATCTACTGCCTGTGGGGCGAGCCGCTGGCGCAGACCGCCGAGCAGATCGCCTCGGTCAAGGCGGCCGCCGCGGCCGCCGGCCGCACCGATGTGCCCCGGATCCAGGTGGCCTTCCGCCCGATCATCGCGCCCACCGAGGAACTGGCCTGGGAGAAGGCGCACCACACCCTGGCCCGGATCAAGGCCCGCAAGGCGGGCGGCGTCCTCAGCCGCCGGCACCCGTTGACGCATCCCCAGAACGCCGGTTCCCAGCGGCTGTTGGCGGTGGCGGCGCAGGGCGAACGGCACGACCGGGCGCTGTGGACGCCGACCGCCGCGGAGACCGGCGGCGCCGGCAACTCCACCGCCCTGGTCGGCACGCCGGAGACCGTCGCCCAGGCGCTGCTGGACTACTACGACCTGGGCGTGACCATCCTCTCCGCCCGCGGCTACGACCTGCTCGACGACGCCATCGACTTCGGCCGACACGTCATCCCACTCGTCCGCGAGGGGGTCGCCAAGCGCGACGCCGAGCGGGCCGGGGAACGCGCGGCGTCGTAACGTCGGCCGGTCGGTCGGTGCCGTCGCGGAACGTCCCCGCGGCGGCACCGACCCCGGCTCCGGCCCGTGGGCCCGTCAGCCCACCGACGAGTACGCCACGACCCCGCGCAGCACCCCGTCCATCGCCTTGCGCGCGGACCGCGCCACCGTGCCCTCGGCGGGGGCCGCCGCCGCGATCTGCCCGAGGACGTCGACGAGTTGCTTGCACCAGCGGACGAAGTCGCCGGCCGGCATGTCCGCCTCGCCGAGGACCTCGTCCAGGCCGAAGCCGGAGGCCCAGCGGTACGCGGCCCAGGCGAAGCCCAGGTCCGGCTCGCGCTGGCCCACGCCCTCCGCCTGGCTGATCTTGTGCTCGTCCTCCAGCGCGTCCAGCCTGCCCCAGATGTGCACCGTCTCCGCCAGCGCGTCCTTCGCCTTGCCGGCCGGCAGCTTGGGCGCGACCGCGTCGTCCGCCTGGCGCGCCTCGTAGACCAGCGCCGAGGCGCAGGCCGCCAACTCCGCCGGGCTCAGGCCCTCCCAGACGCCCTCCCGCAGGCATTCGCTGGCCAGCAGGTCCAGTTCGCCGTAGAGGCGGGCCAGCCGGCGGCCCTCGTCGGTGACGGTGTCGCCTTGGAGGTAGCCCAGCTCCGTCAGTAGTGCGCAGATCCGGTCGAAGGTGCGGGCGATGGTGTTCGTCCGGCCCTCGATCCGGCGCTCCAACTGCCGGGTGTCCCGCTGCAGTCGGTGGTAGCGCTCCGCCCAGCGGGCGTGGTCCTCCCGCTCGTCGCAGCCGTGGCAGGGATGGGCGCGGATCGCCTTGCGCAGCCGGGCGATCTCGCGGTCGTCGGCCACCTCCGAGCGCGGCTTGCGGTGCCGCGAGGGCACCAGGTGGCCGGCTTTGGTGCGCAGCGCGGACGCCAGGTCGCGGCGGGACTGCGGGCTGCGGGCGTTGAAGGTGCGCGGGATCCGCATCCGGTCCAGCGCCGCCACCGGCACCGGGAAGTCGATCGACCCGAGCCGCTTGACCTGCCGCTCGGCGGTCAGCACCAGCGGCCGGGGGCCGTCCTGGGCGTCCAGCCCGCGGTGGCCGTTGGTCCGCCCCGAGGGCATGCCCGGGTCCAACACCAGTGCCAACCCGGCGTACTTGCCCGTCGGCACGTGGATGACGTCGCCCGGCCGCAGCTTCTCCAGCGCCGCCGCGGCCGCCGCCCTGCGCTGCACCGCGCCCTGCTTGGCGACGTCGTTCTCGCGGTCCTTCAACTCCCGCCGCAGCCGGGAGTACTCCTCGAAGTCGCCGAGGTGACAGACCATCGCCTCGCGGTAGCCGTCCAGTCCCTCCTCGTTGCGCTGCACCTGGCGGGTGATCCCGACGACCGACTTGTCGGCCTGGAACTGCGCGAACGACATCTCCAGCAGCTCCCGCGAGCGGTGCCGCCCGAACTGCGAGACGAGGTTGACCGCCATGTTGTACGACGGCTTGAAGGAGGACCGCAGCGGATACGTCCGGGTGCCGGCGAGGCCGGCCAGGGCGCCCGGGTTCATCCCGCGCTGCCACAGCACCACCGCATGGCCCTCGATGTCGATCCCGCGCCGCCCGGCCCGGCCGGTGAGCTGGGTGTACTCGCCGGGCGTGATGTCGGCGTGCTGCTCGCCGTTCCACTTGACCAGCTTCTCCAGCACCACCGAACGCGCCGGCATGTTGATGCCCAGCGCCAGCGTCTCGGTCGCGAACACGGCCTTGACCAGGCCCTTGACGAAGAGTTCCTCGACGACCTCCTTGAACGTCGGCAGCATGCCGGCGTGGTGCGCCGCGATGCCCCGCTGGAGGCCCTCCAACCACTCGAAGTAGCCGAGGACGTGCAGGTCCTCGTCGGGGATACCGGCCGTGCGGGCCTCGACTATCCGACGGACCTCCTCGCGGGCCTCGGAGTCGTTGAGCCGCAGCCCGGAGTACAGGCACTGCTGGACGGCGGCCTCGCAGCCGGCGCGGCTGAAGATGAAGGTGATCGCCGGCAGCAGGCCCTCGTTGTCCAGCCGGTCGATCACCTCGGGCCGGCTCGGCGTCCAGATCCGGGCGCGCTGCCGGCGCTCCCGCTCCCGGTCCGCCTCGCGCATGTTGCGGCCGCGCCGCTTGTCCCGGCCGAACGTCGGCCGGCTGTTCTCCATCCGCGCCAGCCGCTCCAGGTCGGGATTGACCTCCCGGCGGCCGCCGGCGGCCCCGTCCCGCTCCTCGAAGAGGTCGTAGATCCGGCGGCCGGCGAGGACGTGCTGCCACAGCGGCACCGGGCGGTGCTCGGAGACGATCACCTCGGTGTCGCCGCGGACGGTGTCCAACCAGTCGCCGAACTCCTCGGCGTTGGAGACCGTCGCCGACAGCGACACCAGCGTCACCGACTCGGGGAGGTGGATGATCACCTCTTCCCAGACGGCGCCCCGGAAGCGGTCGGAGAGGTAGTGCACCTCGTCCATGACCACGTAGCCCAGGCCGGTCAGCGACTGCGAGCCGGCGTAGAGCATGTTGCGCAGCACCTCGGTGGTCATCACGATCACCGGGGCCTCGCCGTTGACGCTGTTGTCGCCCGTCAACAGGCCGACCTGGTCGGGCCCGTAGCGCTTGACCAGGTCCTGGAACTTCTGGTTGGACAACGCCTTGATGGGCGTGGTGTAGAAGCATTTTCGGCCCTGCGTGAGGGCCAGGTGGACGGCGAACTCGCCCACGATCGTCTTGCCGGATCCGGTGGGAGCGGCGACCAGCACACCCTTTCCGGCCTCCAGGGCCTGACACGCCTCGATCTGGTACGGATCCAGCTCGAAGTCGTACAGCTCTCGGAACGGCGCGAGTGCGGTGGCCTGCTCGGCCGCGCGGAGCTTGGCGGCGGCATAGCGCTCAGCAGGGGACATGTCCTCGGTCATCGTGCTTACGAGCCTACCGGCCACCTCTGACAACGACCTGATCTTTCTGCCGACCCACTCCCCCGCCCCGGGCCCGGGGCCGCCCCGCGCATGCCGGCGGCCCCCGGCTCGAAGAGCGCGGGGGCCGCGAATTCCGTTCCCCGGTACGTCACTTCACGTGACGCTCCGTCTGTCCGTCACCTCACGTGACGTCGTCGTAACCGCGCCGCTCGCCGTCGGGCCGCTCCCCGCCGGACTGCCCCGGCAGCATCCGGCGGGACTCGACCGGCTCGATCGCGCCGACCTCGGACGGGGTCAGGTCGAGCTCGGACGCCTCGTCGTCGTCGAGATCCCGGTCCGGGTTGGACCGGCCGCGCCGGCGGTCGTTGAGCAGGCAGATGCCCACCGCGCCGAAGTACAGCGCCACGATCGGGAGGGTCAGCAGCGACATGGTCAGCGGGTCGCCGCCCGGCGTGGCGAGCGCCGCGAAGATCGTGATGCCCAGCACCATGAACCGCCACCAGCTCAGGACGCGCTTGCCGGTGAGCACCCCGCCGAGGTTGAGCAGCACCAGCAACAGCGGCAGTTCGAAGGCGAATCCGAAGACCAGCACCATCCGCGTGACGATGTCTATGAAGTCGTCGGCGGGGAAGAGGTTGGTCCAGTCCTGGGGCGTCAGCCCGACCAGCGCGCCCGCGGTGGTGGGCAGCACCGCGTAGGCGAGGTAGGCGCCGCCGAGGAAGAGCGGTACGCCGGCCGCGACGAAGCTCAGCGCGTACTTCTTCTCGTGCCTGTGCAGGCCCGGCGCGAGGAACCCCCAGAGCTGGTACAGCCACAGCGGGCTGGAGAGCACCAGGCCCACCGTCAGCGACAGCTTGAGCATGATCGTGAACGGTGCGAACAGGCCGTTGGCGGTGATCTGCGCACACGGGTGCGGGTGCGCCGTGACGCCGGCGCCGACCTTGCAACCGACGGCGTCGACGACCGGCCCGGTGACGAAGTGGGCGATCGGCTGGTACTGCCAGAAGGCGATGATGGTGATCACGAGGATCGCCAGCACCGATTTCAGCAGCCGGTTGCGCAGCTCACGGAGGTGATCCGCGAGAGGCATCCGCCCCTCGGGATCCTTGTCCTGCTTGCGGGCAGACTTGGGCAACCCACGTCCTCGTCTCGTGCATCAGCCGCACCGACGGCGTCGGCACGGCCGGATCGGCTCGGTCAGCTCTGGTTGGTGCGGTTCGGCTCGGCCACGGGGCGCGAGCTGGACACGTCACCGGGCGCAGCCTGAATGGTACGAGGTGCCTGCTGCGCGGCGTCGGCGGGCGCCTGGGAAGCGGCGCCGCCCTCGGCCGCCTTCTCCGCCTCGCTCTCCTTCTTCATCGCCTTGGCCTCGCTCTTGAGGATGCGGGCCGACTTGCCGAGCGAACGCGCCATGTCCGGCAGTTTCTTCGCGCCGAACAGCAGGAAGATCACGGCGATGATCAGCAGAATTTCGGTGGGCCTCAGGTTGGCTAGCATGTGCGACTACCTTCTCGCCGTGGGCGGCGTCTCCTGTGGTGCCTGCCGATGGGGGGTCGGACTGGCGTCCTGGTGGTTGCCTCGATCGTAACGTTCGGTGGTGAACGTCCGGCAATCCCCGTGCATACTCCGGATTGCCCCGACCACCCCGGGCCGCCTGAACCGTCCTGCAGCCTACCGCCCGCACGCCCGCGACAGCAGAGGTCGCCACCGGTCAGCTCCGGCCGCGTCCCACGTCGTGCATCCGGGAGGCGAGCGGCACCGCGGCCCGCTCCAGGTCCTCCGTGGCCCGTTGGATCCGCTCCGTCGCCGTGCCGACCTCCCGGGACAGTCTCCGCACCTGGACGAAGACACGGACGGCGAGGACGCCGAGGACGGCGATCCCGAGGAAACCGAGGGCGACGGCGAGCATGGGCCAGAGCATGGAGCGAGCCTATCGGGCGGCGCGGATCAGCCGGCGTGCAGCCGCAGCGTGCGCACCCCGCCGCCGGTGAGCAGCTCCACGATCCGCTCCCCGGCCGGCCGGCGCACCGCGCGGCCGCAGTCGGGGCAGGTGAAGGAGTAGAAGGTGGTGCGGCGGCTGGCGCCGATCGCCAACCGGAAGGCGTCCGAGGCCAGTTCGAAGCGCCCCCGGCATACCGGGCAGGCCGCCTTGAAGAGCACCGGAGCGGTCATGTCCGCCAGAGTGGTCGTCGCCATCGTGGTCGTCATCCTTCGCTGCCTTCTCCTACGGTCATCGGTGCGCCGGCCCGCCCGAGGGCGGGCCGGTCTCACTCGCCGTACGCCGCGAGCGCCTGCCGGGCCGCCTCCCGGGCGCTCTGCGCGAGCGCCGGCGGCGACACGATCCGGCCGTCCCCGCCCAGCCGCAGCGCCAGCCGGCGCAGCGAGGCCGGGTCGGGCGTGCGCAGGGTGATCCGCAGCCCCCCGTCGGGCAGTTCCTCGGCGCTGTCGTGCGGGTAGTACTCGGCGACCCACCGGCCGCCGGGCCCGACCTCGACGGCGACCTCGGGGTCCTCGGCCGCCGGCTGCACCAGCCCCTCCGACAGGTCCCGCAGCTCGACCGGCGGCGGGTCGGCGGGCGCGTCCAGCAACCTGATCTCGGCGACCCGGTCGAGCCGGAAGGTGCGCCGGGCCTCGGAGAGCCGGCACCACGCCTCCATGTAGGTGTGGCCGACGGCGAACAGCCGGATCGGGTCCACCTCGCGCTCGGTCAACTCGTCGCGGGCCGGGGAGTAGTAGCGCAGCCACAGCCGGCGCCGCTCGGCGATCGCCCGGTCCACGTCGGCGAAGACCCCGCCCTCGGACTCGAAGGTCACCGCCAGCCGGGAGCTGGCCCCGGCCGCCTCGCCGGCCGCCGCCTCCAGCTTCGCGGTGGCCCGCAGCAGCGCCTGCCGGTCGCCCTCGCGCAGCCCCGGGAGGGTGGCCACCGCGCGGGCCGCGACCAGCAGCGCGGTCGCCTCGTCGGCGGCCAGCCGCAGCGGCTCGGCGACGTCGTCGGGGTTGTGCCACCAGATCCGGTCGCCGTCGGTGTCGATGTCCATCAGGTCGCCGCCGCGGAAGCTCGTCCCGCACATCGGCAGCACGTCGAGGTCGGCGATCAGCTCGTCCTCGGTGATGCCGAAGGCGCGCGCGACATCGCCGACGCGGGCGCCGGGGCGCTCGCGCAGGTACGTCACCAGCGACAGCATCCGGCGGGTCTGGTCGATCGCGTTGGCAGCCATGGTCCCGTCCCCTCTCAGCCCTTGGCCACGGCGCGCAGCCGGTCGACGACCTCGGTGCGCAGCTCCGCCGGCTCCAGTACGACCACGTCGGGCCCGAACTCCACCAGCCAGGCGTCCAGCCCGTGCCCGTAGGGGATCTCCAACTCGTCCCAGCCGTCGCCCAGTTCGCGAACGGCCAACGCCCGGGCGCGCAGCGGGTAGCCGTGCCCGGCGCGCAGCCTGATCCGCGCGGTGCCGGTCGCGGCCTCGCCCGCCCAGCGCTCGACGGTCTCCCGGACGGTGACGTGGTCGGGCACCGGAGCGGTGAACTTCCCTTGCCGGGAACGGACCTTGCCGGTGATCCGGGAGAGCCTGAAGACCCGCTCGGCGTCACGGTCGCGGTCCCAGCCGGCGACGTACCAGTGGCCGCGCCAGCACTCCAGGATCCACGGTTCGAGGTGCCGCTGCTCGGGGCGGGCGGCGTTGGACTTGCGGTAGTCGAAGACGACCGGGCGGCGGTCCCGGCAGGCCAGCATCAGCGGTTCGAAGGCCGCCTCGTGGGTGGGGATCCGGGGCTCCAGGGCACTGTGCGGCTGCCCGGCGTCCACGTCGTCGCGCTCCCCGGCCAGCGGCATCCCGGCCGCCCGCAGCTTCTGGAGGGCGCCGCTGGCCGCGCCGGCCAGCCGGGCCTGCTGCCAGACCTTGGCGGCCAGGCCCAGGGCCGCGGACTCCTCGGCGTCGAGGGTGATCGGGGGCAGCCGGTTGCTGTCGCGGCGGGCCAGGTAGCCGGTCTCGCCGTCGATGCCGTCGACGGTCTCGATGACCAGCCCCAGCTCGCGCAGGTCGTCCTTGTCCCGCTCGAACATCCGGTTGAAGGAGTCGTCGGACGCGCTCCCCGGCCCGAATGCACCGCGGTACGCCTCGATCGAGGACCGCAACTCGTGCTTGGTCAACGGGCGTCGCGTCCCCAACAGGCACAGCGCCAGATTCATCAGCCGCTCGGCCTTGGCAATCGCCATCGACGCCCTCTCTCGTTAGCTCCCAACGGGTGACCGTACCGCCCTGTGTGCGTACCGCAAAAGCCGAGGGCCCGCACCGCCGGGCGGCACGGACCCTCGGGACGTACTGCGGGGTCGCTCAGACGGAGACCAGGTCGCAGACGAAGATCAGCGTCTCGTTGGGCGCGATCCGGCCGCCGGCGCCGCGCTCACCGTAGGCGAGGTGCGGCGGGATGGTCAGCCGACGCCGGCCGCCCACCTTCATGCCCTGCACACCCTTGTCCCAGCCCGGAATGACCTGGCCGACACCGAGCTGGAACTGGAGCGGCTTGCCGCGGTTCCAGCTCGCGTCGAACTCCTCACCGGTGCTGTAGGAGACGCCGACGTAGTGCACGGAGACCATGTCCCCGGCCTTGGCGACCGGCCCGTCGCCCTCCCACAGGTCCACGATCTCCAGGTCGGTGGGAACCGGGCCCTCGGGGAAGTCGATCTCGGGCTTGTCGATGCTCACGAATGTGCTCCTACTTGCGAATCTTTTCGATTACCGGGTCAGTCTCGCAGATCCCCATGGCCGTCGGGTCAGACCGTGCCGACGATGTCGACCACGAAGACCAGGGTGTTCTTCGCCAACTGGTGCTCCGGGCTGGCACCGTAGCCCAGCTTCGGCGGGATCACGATCTCCACCCGGTCCCCGACGTGCTTGCCGACCAGCGCCTTGTCCCAGCCCTGGACGACCTGCCCGGTGCCGATCTGGAAGGCGGTCGCGCCACCGTGGTCCCACGACGAGTCGAACTTCTTCCCGTCCTCCCACTTGACGCCGGTGTACTGGGCGATGAGCCCGTCACCGGCCTTGACCTCCGGGCCCTTGCCCTTGATCAGCACCTGCTGCTTGAGGTCGGTGGGCGCCTTCTCCCCCTTGGGGACGGTGATCGTGGCAGCCTTGTCGTCCGCGGCCTTCACCTCCGGCATGCCGTCCTCCGGCGCCGCCTGGGTGCCCTCGGCCTTCGCCTTCTTGTCCACCTTCTTCGCGCCGACCACGTCCACGACCCAGACCAGGCCGTCCTCCGGCTTGATCCCGGACTGCGGGTTGAGGCCCTCGCCGATCAGCGCCTTGGCGGTGCCCTCGACCTCGAAGCGGCCGCCGACCTTCTGCCCGGCCGCCTCGGTCAGCACCTTCGGCGGCAGCATCTGCTGCGTCATCTGGTCGGTGACCTCGGTGACGACCTGGGTGCGCGCCGCCCCCGGCTTGGCGCCCGGCTGCGGCGTCCAGCTACTGCCGAGGTTCTGGCCCTTCATGGTCTGCGCGGAGAAGTCCAGACGGACCAGGTCGCCCTTGTTGACGGTCGCGCCCTTGCCCTCGATCAGGGTCTTGGTGACGGCCTTGTCGGCCGGCTTGGCGTCCTTGGGCACGGAGATCGTGGGCTTCGCACCGGCCGCGCCCGTCACCTTGGCCACCGCGTCGCCGGAGCCGCTGCCGCTGTCGGAGCCGCAGGCGGCGGTGAGGAGCAGAACGGGCACGGCCAGCGCGGCAGCGGCGGCGCGACGGGTGTGCGTGGCGAACGGACGGGGGAAGCGGCCCCCGGAAGAATTCAGCATCTGTCCAACTCGGGCTCGTGGGGAAGATGGGCAATGCCCGCCACTCTACGACCTGTCGCTGTGACCGCTTCTGCAAACACAGCAGCCGGTCCGCGCACGACAATGCGCCGGAAGCATTCCGCTCCCGGCGCACCGCCGTGCATTTGCGCGGCTCACATGCCGGCGATCAGCTTCTCCACCCGATCGTCCACGGAACGGAACGGGTCCTTGCACAGCACCGTGCGCTGCGCCTGGTCATTGAGCTTCAGATGCACCCAGTCGACCGTGAAATCGCGGCGCTGCTCCTGGGCCCGGCGAATGAAGTCGCCGCGCAGCCGCGCCCGTGTGGTCTGCGGTGGAACCGACTTGCCCTCGAAGATCTTCAAGTCGTTGCAGATCCGCGCCGCTTGGCCCTTCCGCTCCAGGAGGTAGTAAAGGCCCCGGCGGCGGTGGATGTCGTGATACGCGAGGTCTATCTGCGCCACCCGCGGGTGGGACATGCTGATGTTGTGCTTCGCGCGGTACCGCTCGATGAGCTGATGTTTCATCACCCAGTCAATCTCGGTGGAGATCCGGTCGAGTTCCTGGTCACGGACGGCTTCGAGGGTGCGACCCCACAACTCCAGGACGCGCTCGACGAGTCCGGTGCGGATTCCGCGACGGTCGCAGAAATCCACGGCCTTTTCGTAGTACTCCTGCTGCACCTCAAGGGCGGACGCCTCGCGCCCGCTGGCCAGCCGCACCTTGCGCTGGCCGGTGGTGTCGTGACTGACCTCGCGGATCGCCCGGATCGGGTTCTCCAGCGTCAGATCGCGCATGACGGTGCCGGCCTCGATCATCCGCAGCACCAGGTCGGTGGCGCCGACCTTGAGCATCATCGTGGTCTCGGACATGTTGGAGTCACCGACGATGACGTGCAGCCGGCGGTAGCGCTCGGCGTCCGCGTGCGGCTCGTCGCGGGTGTTGATGATCGGCCGGGAGCGGGTGGTCGCCGAGGAGACGCCCTCCCAGATGTGCTCGGCGCGCTGACTGACGCAGTAGACCGCACCGCGCGGCGTCTGCAGCACCTTGCCGGCCCCGCACAGCAACTGCCGGGTGACCAGGAACGGAATGAGGATGTCCGCGAGCCGGGAGAACTCACCGTGCCGGGCCACCAGATAGTTCTCGTGGCAGCCGTAGGAGTTTCCCGCCGAATCGGTGTTGTTCTTGAAGAGATAGACGTCGCCCGCGATTCCCTCCTCGTGCAGGCGGCGTTCCGCGTCGACGAGCAGACCTTCGAGAATGCGCTCGCCGGCCTTGTCGTGGGTGACCAGCTCGGTCACGTTGTCGCACTCGGGAGTTGCGTATTCCGGGTGCGATCCCACGTCCAAGTACAGGCGGGCGCCGTTCCGCAGGAAGACATTGCTGCTGCGGCCCCATGACACGACACGGCGGAAGAGGTACCGCGCCACTTCGTCAGGCGACAGTCGGCGCTGTCCCCTGAACGTGCACGTGACGCCGTACTCGTTCTCCAGCCCGAAAATGCGGCGGTCCATGACTGAACATTACGCCTGATGGCCTGCTCTGAAACCGGGTTCGACGGCCCCGTTCCGATCATTTTCCGTCCCGACGGGCGGCTCGGCCGCCGCCACCGGATCGCCCAGGAATCGCTTCATCGACAAAAGAACCGCCAACGCGGCCACCCCGCCGGCCCCCGCGACCGCGAATCCCGCGGCCGGTCCGCCGTGTTCCAGCGCCGGTCCGGCCGCCGAAGCGCCCACCGCCGAACCGACCCCGAACGTGGTCACCAACCACGAGAACGCCTCCGTCACCGTCCCCTTGGGCGCGTGCCGGTCCACCACCACGAACGCGCAGGCCAACGACGGCGCCAGGAACACCCCGGCGACCCCGGTCAACGCCGTCATCCCCACAACACCCGGCACCAGGAAGAGCGGTAGGTACCCGAGCGCCAACAGCGCGACGAGCAGCCGCAGCCGCGCCTCCGGCCGCCCCGGCCACTGGCGGGCGCCGTAGACCAGCCCCCCGGCCAACGCGCCCACCCCCAGCGCGGAGAGCAGATAGCTGGAGACCATCCCGCCGCCGTGCCGGTCGGCGTACGCCACCGCGGCCACCGCGATCGACCCCAGCGCCAGCCCGACGAAGAAGAACGCACCGATCAACACCAGCATCCCCGGCGAGCGGAGGGCGCCCAGCCAGTGCGCCTCCCGGGGCGCGCTGCGCCACTCCCGGGACGGCGCGGAGACCACGACGGAGAGCGCGCCCAGCACCCCGATCGCGTTGATCACCAGCAGCGCGGCCGCCGCCGACCAGGCCGCCACGCAGAGCGTGACCAACAACGGCCCCACCGCGAACATGACTTCCTGCGCCACCGCGTCCAGCGCGTACGCCGAGTGCACCCGGTCCGGCCGCTTGAGCACGTTCGGCCACAGCGCCCGCAGCCCGCCCTCCAGCGGCGGGGTGCACACCCCGGCGACCACCATGGCGAGCGCGGCGGGCCAGTGTGGCGCGACCCCCACGACGGTCAGCAGCGCCATGCCGAACGCGGAGCACGCCGCCGCGGGCAGCATCACCCTCGGCTGCCCGTACACGTCGACGGCGCGGCCGAGCAGCGGCTGGCCGATGGCGGTGCAGACGCCGTAGACGGCGGACAGCGCGCCGGCGAGCGCGTAACTGCCGCCCTGGTCCCGGACGTAGAGGACCACCGCCAGTCCGGCGGTGGCGTTCGGCAGCCTGCCGACCAGGGTCCCGGCCAGCAGCCGGGCGGCATATCGGGTCCTGAGCAATTCCGCATATCCCGTGGCCACGCCTGCCCCTCTCCGCCCGGTCCGGGTGCCGGGACGTGTTACGTATAACGTGCGGGGTCATACGTACCATGGCGGCAGTGAGCGGGTCCACCCCCGCAGCGCCGGCCCCAAGGAGTGACACACCCGGTGACCAGCAACGAGGCCACCGCGCCCGCCAGCCACCGGGCCGGCGCCCGGGCCACCAGCCGCGACGTCGCCCGCGCCGCCGGCGTCTCGCAGGCCGCGGTCTCCCTGGTCCTCGGCGACAAGTGGCGCGGCCGGGTCTCCGCCGGCAAGGCCGAGGCGGTCCGGGCGGCCGCCCGCGACCTGGGCTACCGCCCCAACCTCGCCGCCCGCAGCCTGCGCACCGGCCGCACCCGCACCGCGCTGCTCGTCGTCCCCGCACTGACCACCGAGTTCTTCGCTCGGGTCTTCACCGGCGCCGCCCGGATCGCCGCCGACCACGACTTCGGTGTGGTCCTCTACCCGTCCCCCCAAGGCACCGGCCCGGCACGCGACCCCTTCGACTCCGCCTCCGCCGCGCTGGACGGCGTCATCGCCTCCTCGATGGCGGCCGACGCCCTCGCCGCGCTGCGCACCGCCGGGCTGCCGCTGGTGATGCTCGACAGCGACCCCGACGACCGCGCCGCCTCCGCCGTCGTCAACCTCGACATCGCCGACGGCGTACGGCAGTTGGTCACCCACCTCACGGGCCTGGGCCACCGCCGGATCACCCATCTCGCGGCCGACGTGGACTCCTGGACCTTCGCCGTCCGCGCCCGGGCGCTGACCGATGCCCTGGCCGGCGTCCCCGACGCGGCGCTGCGCCGGCAGCCCACCGCGCTCAACGTGGACGCCGGCCTGCGCGCCGCGCACGCCGCGCTCACCGCCTCCGGCCCGCGCCCCACCGCGCTGCTGTGCGACGACGACATCATCGCCGCCGGCGCCTGCAAGGCGGTGCGCCGCCTCGGGCTGCGGATCCCCGAGGACATCTCCGTCACCGGCTTCGACGACCTGGCCCTCGCGCTCGCCGTGGAACCGGAGTTGACGACCGTCCGGCTCCCGGCCGAGGAGTTCGGCGAGGCCGGCATGCGGGCCCTGCTGGCCGTCCTCGACGGCACCCCGGCCGACGCCGCCACCCTGCCCGTCACCCTCGTCCCGCGCGGCTCCACGGCGCCGCCGCCGGACGGTGCGCACAACGCCGCGCGCCCCGGCGGGAGTTGACCCACCGGGGCGCGCGGCCCGCACGGCCGGCCGGCCGAACGGCCGGCCGCGAACGGCTACTCCTCCGTGGCGTCGGACTCCTCCGCGCCGTCGGCGCCCTTCTTCCCGGCGTCCTTGCCGCTGCCGCCGGCCCCGGCGGCGTCCGAGGACTCCCCCGCGCCCTCCCCGGACCCGTCCTTCTCCTTCTCCGCGGCGGCGTGCTCGTCCAGCAGACGGGACAGTTGACGCCCCAGGATGCGCTTGAACTTCCGCTTCTGCGGGCGAGTGCGGTCCAGCACCGCGACCTCAAGGTGCTCGGCGGTCAGCGTCCGCTCGCCGCCGTTGGTGTCCCGGGAGAGCGACTCCACCGCCAGCCGCAGCGCCTCGGCCAGGGTCATCCCGTCGCGGTGCCGCTGGTCGAGATAGCTGCTGATCTGGTCGGAGTTGCCGCCCACCGCGACCGAGCCGTGCTCGTCGACGATCGAGCCGTCGTGCGGCAGCCGGTAGATCTGGTCGTCCTCCGGGGCGTTGCCCACCTCGGCGACGATCAACTCGACCTCGTAGGGCTTCTCGGCCGCGCTGGAGAAGATCGTGCCGAGCGTCTGGGCGTAGACGTTGGCCAGCCCGCGGGCGGTCACGTCCTCGCGGTCGTAGGTGTAGCCGCGCAGGTCGGCGTAGCGGACGCCGCCGATCCGCAGGTTCTCGAACTCGTTGTACTTGCCGACCGCCGCGAAGGCGATCCGGTCGTAGATCTCGCTGACCTTGTGCAGGGCCCGGGAGGGATTCTCGGCGACGAAGAGCACGCCGTCGGTGTACTGCAGCACCACGACACTGCGGCCGCGCGCGATGCCCTTGCGGGCGTACTCGGCGCGGTCGGCCATGGCCTGCTGGGGTGAGACATAGAACGGCGTCGACACCGGCTATCCGTCCCTTCCTGTCAAAAGCTCTCTCGCTGTCTGGGGGCGCACCACTACAACCATCCGTCCCGTCAGAGCAGCGCGGCGCGCGGGCCGTCGGGCTGGTCGAGACGGCGTTCGTGCACGGCGCGGGCGATCTCCGAGACCTCCGCCTCGGTCAGCTTCCTGAAGCCCTCTTCGGTGATCACCGTGACGATGGGGTAGATCCGCCGCGCCATGTCGGGACCGCCGGTCGCCGAGTCGTCGTCGGCGGCGTCGTAGAGCGCCTGGACGACGGCGGTAGCGGCCTGGTGCTCCGTGAAGTCCTCCCGGAAGAGCTTCTTCAGCGCGCTGCGCGCGAAGACCGAGCCGGAGCCGGTGGCCGAGAAGCCGTGCTCCTCCGAGCGCCCGCCGGTGACGTCGTACGAGAAGATCCGGCCCTTCTCGCGGTCGAGGTCGTAACCGGCGAACAGTGGCACCACGGCGAGGCCCTGCATGGCCATCCCGAGGTTGCTGCGGATCATCGTCGAGAGCCGGTTCGCCTTGCCCTCCAGGGAGAGTTGGGCCCCCTCGACCTTCTCGAAGTGCTCCAGCTCCAGTTGGAACAGCTTGACCATCTCCACCGCGAGACCGGCCGTGCCCGCGATGCCGACCGCCGAGTACTCGTCGGCCGGGAAGACCTTCTCGATGTCGCGCTGCGCGATGACGTTGCCCATCGTGGCCCGCCGGTCGCCGGCGAGCACCACACCGCCGGGGAACGAGGCCGCCACGATGGTCGTTCCGTGCGGGGCCTCGAAGGCCCCCTGCACGGCCGGCACCGTGCGGTTGCCCGGCAACAGCCCGGGGGCGTGCTGCCCGAGGAAGTCCACGAACGACGAGGATCCAGGCGTCAGGAAGGCAGCCGGCAGACGCCCGGTGCTTGGAGTGTTGGCTTCCACACGTTTCCTTCCGGATTCTCGGCCGCCCGCCCGAGGTACGTCCGGCCGATCCTTGAATTGACCCGAGGCTGCGTTGCAGCCGAAGCAGAGTACGTCTCGGACCCTACCCGCCTTGGCGCCGTGATCCACATGTCGGGATCCGGTATCGGCGGGCCGGGCGGCACCTGCCCGAAGCCACGCTCGCCGGCCGGGCGCCGGGCGCGGGAATTCTCTTCGCACCGCGCACAGCGCGCCGACCGGCGAGCGTCAGAGATAAGCGCCCGATTTGCGCTTACTGTCCGCCTTTTTGGACAAATGACCGCACGAAATCCTCGGCATTTTCCTCAAGGACATCGTCAATCTCGTCCAGAACGGAATCGACGTCGTCCGACAATTTCTCCTGGCGCTCCTTGAGGTCCCCCGAGACCTCCGCGTCCTGGGCCTGCTCCTCGACCTCTTCGGTGGACCGGGTGGCCCGCTGCTGTCCGCCGCCGGTGTCCTTGGTCGCCATATCCCTCACCCCGCTCGGTTTGCCCCGCTCGATGTGACCTTCAAGATCCGACCCTACAAGCAGGGTCCGACATCGGCCCTGCACTTCCTGCAACGCCCGGGAGTCACCTCGATGATTCCCGCACCGCGCCCCTTTCAGCCGTCGAACGACCGTGGATCATGGCTGATTTGCCATGCACCTGCCCCGCCTCAGCGCCCGGACAACGTCCTGACCAGCTCCTCTGCCGTACGGCAACGATCCAGTAGCTCCTTGACGTGCTTACGGGTCCCGCGCAGCGGCTCCAGCGTGGGCACCCGCTGCAGGGAGTCGCGACCGGGCAGGTCGAAGATGACCGAATCCCACGAGGCCGCGGCCACGTCGTCCGCGTACTGCTCCAGGCAACGCCCCCGGAAATAGGCCCTGGTGTCCTCCGGAGGCTTCAGCTCGGCCTGCTCCACCGCGGGCTCGTCCAGCAGCCGCTGGATCCGGCCACGGGCCGCCAGGCGGTTGTACAGGCCCTTCTCGGCGCGCACGTCCGCGTACTGGAGGTCGATGAGGTGCAGCCGCGCGGCGTCCCAGTCCAGGCCGTCACGGCGGCGGTAGCCCTCCATGAGCTCCCGTTTGGCGACCCAGTCCAGCTCCCCGGCCAGGCTCATCGGGTCGTTCTCCAGCCGCCCCAGCACGTCCTCCCACCGGGAGAGCACGTCCCTGGTCTGCTCGTCCGCGTCCGCGCCGTAGCGGTCCTCGACGTACTTGCGGGCCAGCTCGAAGTACTCCATCTGGAGTTGCACCGCGGTCAGCGTGCGGCCGCTGCGGAGCGTGATCAGATGACCCAGCGACGGGTCGTGCGAGACCTGGTGCAGGGCGCGGACCGGCTGGTCGACGGCGAGATCGACGGCGATGAAGCCGTCCTCGATCATGGACAGCACCAGCGCGGTGGTGCCCAGCTTCAGGTACGTCGAGATCTCGGAGAGGTTGGCGTCGCCGATGATCACGTGCAGCCGGCGGTACTTCTCGGCGTCCGCGTGCGGCTCGTCGCGGGTGTTGATGATGGGCCGCTTGAGGGTCGTCTCCAGGCCCACCTCCACCTCGAAGTAGTCGGCGCGCTGGCTGATCTGGAAGCCGTGCTCGTGCCCGTCCTGGCCGATGCCGACCCGTCCGGCGCCGGTGACCACCTGCCGGGAGACGAAGAACGGCGTCAGGTGCCGCACGATGTCCGAAAACGGGGTCTCCCGTTTCATCAGGTAGTTCTCGTGCG
This sequence comes from Streptomyces sp. NPDC090442, assembly GCF_044769405.1. Classification (NCBI taxonomy): domain Bacteria; kingdom Bacillati; phylum Actinomycetota; class Actinomycetes; order Kitasatosporales; family Streptomycetaceae; genus Streptomyces; species Streptomyces sp. NPDC090442. The sequence continues at coordinate 107,116 of NZ_JBIVXW010000022.1, read as the reverse complement.
TCCCGTAGGAGGCGCCCTTGTTGTCGGTGTTGTTCTTGTAGAGGTGGATGGGCTGGGCGCCGGGCACCTGGGACGCGCGCTCGGCGGCCTCGGCCATGATCCGCTCGCCGGCCTTGTCCCAGAGCACCGCGTCCCGTGGGTTGGTGACCTCGGGGGCGCTGTACTCGGGGTGGGCGTGGTCGACGTAGAGCCTGGCCCCGTTGGTGAGGATGACGTTGGCCAGGCCGATGTCCTCGTCCGTGAGCTGACTGGCGTCGGCGGCCTCGCGGGCGAGGTCGAAGCCGCGGGCGTCCCGCAGCGGGTTCTCCTCCTCGAAGTCCCAGCGAGCACGTCGTGCCCGGTGCATCGCGGCCGCGTAGGCGTTGACGACCTGGGACGAGGTGAGCATGGCATTGGCGTTCGGGTGGCCGGGGACGGAGATCCCGTACTCCGTCTCGATTCCCATTACTCGCCGTACGGTCATGCGGCCCTCCTTGCCCGGCGGCGCCCCCGGATGGGGCAGGCGCTCAAAAACCGCTGCACTTCCGGTCCGTGTGCGTTCCCCGCGTCCGCACAGCGAGACGCAGCGGTACCGAAGAGCCTAGAACGCCTTTGCGGCGCTGGGGAGATCATTACAGTCATTGCTCCAGTCCGGTTTTCCCTGATCCGTCGCTGGCTCACCCGGGCGGTGGGCACGCCCCGGAAAAGCGTCCGGCTGCGGACGCCCCGTGCAGGACATCCGCAGCCGGAGAGCGGTGTTACAGGTATTGGCCGGTATTCGCCACCGTGTCGATGGAGCGGCCGGTGTCCGCGCCCTGCTTTCCGGTGACCAGCGTGCGGATGTAGACGATCCGCTCGCCCTTCTTTCCGGAGATACGGGCCCAGTCGTCCGGGTTGGTGGTGTTGGGCAGGTCCTCGTTCTCCTTGAACTCGTCCACGCATGCCTGGAGGAGGTGGGAGACCCGCAGACCTTTCTGGTTGTGCTCAAGAAAAGCCTTGATGGCCATCTTCTTGGCACGTCCCACGATGTTCTCGATCATCGCGCCGGAGTTGAAGTCCTTGAAGTACAGGACTTCCTTGTCACCATTGGCGTAGGTGACCTCCAGGAAGCGATTTTCCTCGGATTCCGCGTACATCTGCTCGACGACCGACTGGATCATTCCGCTGACCGCCGCCTTACGGGAATTCCCGTGTTCGGCGAGATCGTCGGCGTGCAGCGGAAGCCTTTCGGTCAGGTACTTCGAGAAGATGTCCTTGGCCGCCTCGGCGTCCGGGCGCTCGATCTTGATCTTCACGTCGAGCCGGCCGGGGCGCAGGATCGCGGGGTCGATCATGTCCTCGCGGTTCGAGGCACCGATGACGATCACGTTCTCCAGGCCCTCGACGCCGTCGATCTCGGAGAGCAGCTGCGGGACGATGGTGTTCTCCACGTCCGAGCTGACGCCGGATCCGCGGGTGCGGAAGAGCGAGTCCATCTCGTCGAAGAAGACGATGACGGGCGTGCCCTCGCTCGCCTTCTCCCTGGCGCGTTGGAAGACCAGCCGGATGTGCCGCTCGGTCTCACCGACGTACTTGTTGAGCAGCTCGGGGCCCTTGATGTTCAGGAAGAAGCTCTTCCCCGCGGGCTGCCCGGTCACCTCGGCGACCTTCTTGGCAAGGGAGTTGGCGACCGCCTTGGCGATGAGGGTCTTGCCACAGCCGGGCGGGCCGTAGAGCAAGACGCCCTTGGGCGGGCGGAGTTCGTGCTCCTTGAAGAGGTCGGGGTAGAGGTAGGGGAGCTCGACCGCGTCCCGGATCTGCTCGATCTGACCGCTCAGACCGCCGATCTTGGTGTAGTCGATGTCCGGGACCTCTTCGAGGACCAGTTCCTCGACCTCGCTCTTGGGGATGACCTCGTAGACGTAGCCGGAGCGCGAGTCGAGCAGCAGGGCGTCGCCGGGGCGGATGGTGATGTCCAGCAGCGGCTCGGCGAGCCGCACCACCCGCTCCTCGTCGGTGTGCCCGATCACCAGTGCGCGCTCGCCGTCCTCAAGGATCTCCTTGAGCGTGACGATGTCGCCGGCGGACTCGAACTCCATCGCCGCGACCACGTTGAGCGCTTCGTTGAGCATCACCTCTTGGCCGCGCCGGAGGTCTTCGGCCTCGACGCTGGGGCTGACGTTCACCCGGAGCTTGCGGCCCCCGGTGAAGATGTCGACGGTGTCGTCGTCGTTCGCCTGCAGGAAGACGCCGAATCCTGCCGGCGGCTGCGCGAGTCGGTCGACCTCTTCCTTGAGGGCGACGATCTGATCGCGGGCCTCGCGGAGCGTATTGGCAAGGCGTTCGTTCTGGGCGGAAACGCCGGCCAGGTTGGTCTGCAACTCGACGATCCGCTCTTCGAGAATCCTCGTGTGCCGCGGAGAGTCGGCGAGCTTGCGTCGCAGGACGGCGATCTCCTGCTCAAGATAGGCAACCTGACCGGCTGGATCTTCAGACCCGCGCCCCGGCCGGATGCCGCGGTTGATGTCGTCGTCGTGGGCTGCCACGGTCCTCACCTCCTCCAAGGAGCTGGACGCTTCCAGACCCTACCTGGGCCGGTGCAGGTTGAAACCCCTAGATCGAAAAGACTGTCGGGGTGTGTCCGATCTTCACCCTTGCGCACGTCCTCACGCCAGGGGAATACCCACCCATCAACATCGGAAAGCGAGCGGTTGTATCGTCGAGACGGTCAACACCCGTCAGGGCTGGCGCCACTTAGACAAAAACGGTTCACGTAAGCAGGAACGGCAGGCGAGATGACCGCGCAGGACGAAGCACCGGAGCTCGAAGTCTGGATCGACCAGGATCTGTGCACCGGGGACGGGATCTGCGCGCAATACGCGCCCGAGGTCTTCGAGCTCGACATCGACGGCCTGGCCTACGTGAAGAGCCCCGCCGACGAACTGTTGCAGGAGCAGGGCGCCACAACGCCCGTACCGCTGCCGCTCCTCAACGACGTGCGGGACTCGGCCAACGAGTGCCCCGGCGACTGCATTCACGTGCGCCGGGTCTCGGACGGCGTCGAGGTCTACGGACCGGACGCCTGAGCAACAGGGTTGCTGACAGGGCGTAGACGCTTCGCGGACGCGGCGTAGGCGGGGCGTAGACGAGCCCCGGACGCACACACGTCGCGCGACGGATCAGGCACCCTCGGTCGCCGTAGTGGCGGGGAGTTCGCGCTGGACGAACTTCCCGCCCTGCCATTGCCACTTGAGGGTCCTGTGCACGTCCGGCAGGTAGCGCGGGACGTCGGGCGAGGAGTAGCCCTGGACGGTCGCGGAGACCACCCGGCCCTGGAGGTCGAGGCCCTGGACGGAGAGGCGTTGGGCGGGCGCCAGGAGCGTCGCCACGATGCGGGGCGCGGCCTTGGAACCGGAGGGCTGCGCAAGGACGTAGACGCCGCTGGGCGGGGTGCCGGCCTCGCTGTGACAGCGGACCACGACGACGGTCTCGGTGCTGCCGGCGCCGTCGAGGTCACCGGACACCTTCTCCACCACGTCCACGCGGTTGGGGCCGCAGTTGACCGGGAACGCCACCCGGCTCGGGTCGGGTGCCGCGGTCACCGGGGCGGACTTGGCGGGGGAGTTGCCGGCGGCGGTGGCGGTCGCGCCGACGGGCTGGAACAGGGACGAGACCGCGATCACCGCCGAGACGGCGGTGGCGGTGGCGAGCCAGTGCATGGGGTGGGGCTGGGTGTGCAACAGGTCCTGGCCTGCCAAGGGCTGCACGTGCGGTAACTCCTGTGAGGTGCTGTGGCGGTGGGAGTGCCCAGCATCGTTCCACAGGCGGGGGCGGCAAGGAACCGGCGGGGCGGAGTTCACGCACTTTCCGCACGCGTCCTTTGCACCGGTCTCTGAGGAGAACGAAACGGCGCCGCCGACGGTTCCCGCGCGGGGGAACTCGTCGGCGGCGCCGGTCGGTTCGGGTGGTCGGGCCCTGGCGTCAGTCGCGCTCGGGCGAACCGTCGGTGAGGTCGGTGGCGACGTCCGCGGTGGCGGTGCCGTCGGGCTTGCCGGTGGCGGTCTTCTCCCGCCCGCCCGGCGCAGCAGTCTCCCGCCCGCCCGGCGCAGCTTTCTCCCGCCCGCCCGGCCCGGTGTAGTCCTCCCCATAAGCGCCCTTGGCCGGTCGGCGGCGGCGCAGCGGGGGCTCCACGCCGTCGGCGAGCCGACGGGCGGTGAGCAGGAAGCCGGTGTGGCCGATCATGCGGTGGTCGGGGCGGACGGCGAGGCCCTCCACGTGCCAGGTGCGGACCATGGTCTCCCAGGCCGACGGCTCGTTGAAGGTGCCGTGTTCGCGGATCGCCTCGACGGTGCGGGCCAACTGCGTGGTGGTGGCCACGTAGGCGCACAGGATGCCGCCGGGCACCAGGGCCTTGGAGACGGCCTCCAGGCACTCCCAGGGGGCGAGCATGTCCAGGATGACGCGGTCGACGTCGGTGTCGGACAGGTTGTCCTGGAGGTCGCCGACGGTCAGCGTCCAGGCGGGGTGCGGTTCGCCGAAGTACCGCTCGACGTTCTGGGTGGCGATCTCCGCGAAGTCGGCGCGGCGCTCGTAGGAGTGCAGCATGCCGTGGTCGCCGATGGCGCGCAGCAGGAAGCTGCTCAGCGAGCCGGACCCCACCCCCGCCTCCACGACGCGGGCCCCGGGGAAGATGTCGGCCATCGCCAGGATCTGCCCCGCGTCCTTGGGGTAGACCACGGCGGCACCGCGGGGCATGGACAGGACGTAGTCGGGGAGCAGGGGACGCAGCGCGAGGTAGGCGACGTTTCCGGTGGTACGGACAACACTGCCCTCGGGCGCGCCGATCAGCTCGTCGTGGGGGAAGGCTCCCTTGTGGGTGTGGAAGCTCTTGCCCTCTTCGAGCGTGAACGTGTAGTGGCGTCCCTTGGGGTCGGTGAGCTGGACCTGGTCCCCGACCTTGAAGGGCCCGCGACGGCGGGCGGCACCGGTCGGTTCGGACATGTGACCAGCCTACCGGCCGTTGGCCGTCCTCCGTACCAGGGACGGTTGGCGGGGCGCCTGCCACGGGGGCCGGGGGCCTTCGCCAACCAGCCCCGGCCCCGGCCGCGGCGGCTCTCAGGAAGGCCGCGCCATGGCGGCCACGAAGGCGCGTTCCACGTCGGCGGCGGAGAGGACGCCGTAGATCGCGCCGGTCCGCTCGATGACGAGGTACTCGGTGGCGGGGGTGGCGCGGAGGTGGTCCAGGAGGTCCTCGCCGGCGAGTTCGGCACCGACCCGCATGCCGTCCTTGAGGTCCTGGGCCAGGCTGCCGACGGCTACCCAGGGGCGACGGTGCTCGGGGACACCGACGATGGCGGCCTCGCGGACCAGGGCGGTGGGGAAGCCCTGGCGGTCGACGACGACCAGGGCGCGGGCGCCGGCGTCGTTGGCGCGGCGCAGCGCCTCGGAGAGCGGGGTGTCGGTCTCGATCGGGATGGCGCGCCGGGTGAGCGTACGGGCGGTGAGGTCGGGGAGGCGTTCGCGCAGCCGGGCCATGCGGAGGCTGTTGCCGGCACCGGTCCAGATGATGGCGGCCAGGATGGCGGCGAGCAGCGCGTCGGTGAGCGAGTCGGCGCCGCCGATCTCCTCGGGGGCCCGGCCGAGGGCGCCGGTGTGGGTGAGCAGCGGCAGCCCGATGAGGACGGTGACGGCGAGCGCCCGGCCGACCCAGGCGGCGGCGACGGTGCCGCTCATCGGCCTGCCGGTGATCTTCCAGACGACGGCGCGCAGCATCCGGCCGCCGTCCAGGGGCAGGCCGGGCAGCAGGTTGAAGACCGCGACGATGAGGTTGGAGATCATCAGGCCGGCGAGCAGCACGCCCGGGACGGTGTCCGGTGCGACCAGGCGCATGCCCACGTAGAAGACGCCGGCGAGGACGAGGGAGAGGAGCGGGCCGACGAAGGCCAGCACGAACTCCCGGCCGGGGGTCTCGGATTCCTTCTCTATCTCGGAGACGCCGCCGAAGAACTGGAGCTGGATCCGGCGGACGGGCAGCTTGAAGCGGAGTGCCGCGACGGTGTGGGCGAGTTCGTGGACGAGCACGGAGGCGTAGAAGGCGACCGCGAAGAAGAGCGAGACCAGGTAGCGGGCGGCGCCCAACTCCGGCAGGACCCGCTCCAACTGGCCGCCGAACACCCAGGTGATGAGGGCGGCGACCAGGAACCAGCTGGGCGCCACGTAGACCGGCACGCCGAAGGGCCGGCCCATGAGGATGCCGCCGCCCGGGGCCTTGGGACCGGCGCTCTCCCGGTCGGCGCCCCGCGGGGCGCCCGTTGGGCGCGACGGCGCCCGGGGCCCCTCGGGTGCGCTCTCAGGCGGCTGGGGCGGCCGGTCCTGCCCGGACTCCTGGGGGTCCTGCGGCTTCCCGCTCTCGTCCACGGCGTCCCCTCGTCGAATACGGCTTCCACACCTGCACTGCCCTGCCTGACAACTCGATCATGCAGGGCAAAGGTGCTCGACGTCGATGGTATGCGGAGCTTCCGGCCGTGATCCGTTGCGGGGCGTGAGCGGCCCCGCGCGGGGCGGCGGTGACCTCACCGTTCGTGATCCGACGGCGATTGTCAGTGGTGGGCCGTAGGGTTCTGGGCATGGGATGGAGCACGGAGAAGACCGAGGCGGACGCGCCGGCCGACGGGCCGGGGGCGGCCGCGGTGCCGGCGCAGGGTGCGGCGCCGGCGGGGGCCGCGGTGCCGGTGCGGGGCGGGGCGCGGCCGCCGGAGGCGCTGTCGCCGTCGCGGGCGAGCGACTTCATGCAGTGCCCGCTGCTCTACCGCTTCCGCGTGATCGACAAGCTGCCGGAGAAGCCGAGCCCGGCGGCCACCCGCGGCACGGTCGTGCACGCGGTGCTGGAGCGGCTCTTCGACGCCCCCGCGGCGGAGCGCACCGCGGACGGCGCCCGCGCGCTGGTGCCGGTCGAGTGGGAGAAGCTGCTGGCCAAGCGCCCGGAGCTGGCCGAGCTGTTCGACGAGGACGCGGACGGCGCGCAGTTGGGGCAGTGGTTGACCCAGGCCGCCGAGCTGGTGGAGCGCTGGTTCACGCTGGAGGACCCGACGCGGCTGGAGCCGGCCGACCGCGAGCTGTTCGTGGAGACGGTGCTGGACTCCGGGCTGCGGCTGCGGGGGTTCATCGACCGGGTCGACGTGGCGCCGACGGGCGAGGTCCGCCTGGTCGACTACAAGACCGGGAAGGCGCCCCGGCCGCAGTACGCCGAGGGCGCGCTGTTCCAGATGAAGTTCTACGCGCTGGTGGTCTGGCGGCTGCGGGGCGTGGTGCCGCGCCGGCTCCAACTGGTCTATCTGGGCAGCGGCGACGTGCTCACGTACGACCCGGACGAGCGCGATCTGCGGGGCGTGGAGCGGAAGTTGCTGGCGCTGTGGGAGGCGATCCGACAGGCGACGGAGTCCGGCGACTGGCGGCCGCGGCCGACGAAGCTGTGCGGCTGGTGCGATCACCAGGCGCACTGCCCGGAGTTCGGCGGCACTCCCCCGGTGTACCCGTTGCCGGTGTGGGTGGCGACGGCCGGCCCGGACGGCGGCCCGGGAGCCGCTCCCCGGGAGACGCCCTCGTCGCCGGTGCGCCCGGCGGACGGCGCGGGCGACCCGCAAGGCAGAATGGAGCGGGTCGAATAGGTATCGCATGATCCCGCCCCGTCGAAGGAGAGCTTGTGGCCATCCGCGTCCTGCTGGTCGACGACCAGCCCCTGCTGCGTACGGGTTTCCGGATGATCCTGGAGGCCGAGCAGGATCTGGCGGTCGTCGGTGAGGCGGGCGACGGGCTCCAGGCACTGGAGCAAGTGCGGGCGCTGCAGCCCGATGTGGTGCTGATGGACATCCGGATGCCGCGGATGGACGGCGTCGAGGCGACCCGGCAGATCACCGGCCCGGAGAAGGACGGCCCGGCGAAGGTGCTGGTGCTGACCACCTTCGACCTCGACGAGTACGTCGTCGAGGCGCTGCGCGCCGGGGCCAGCGGCTTCCTGCTCAAGGACGCCCCGGCGGGCGAACTGGTGCAGGCGATCCGGGTGGTGGCGGCGGGCGAGGCGATGCTCGCGCCGAGCATCACCCGCCGGCTGCTGGACAAGTACGCCGGGCATCTGCCGTCCGGCGAGGAGCCGGTGCCGGACACCCTCCACACGCTCACCGAGCGGGAGGTGGAGGTGCTGAAGCTGGTGGCCCGCGGGCTGTCCAACGCCGAGATCGCCGCGGACCTGTTCGTCAGCGAGACGACGGTCAAGACGCACGTCGGTCATGTGCTGACGAAGCTGGGGCTGCGGGATCGGGTGCAGGCGGCGGTCTATGCGTATGAGAGTGGGTTGGTGCGGCCGGGCGCGCAATAGCTGCGCTGGGCTTGCTGCCCACGTTGTCGGCTCTCCCGCCACGGGTCCGCGGCCGGCTGTTCGCCACGTTGTCGGCTCTCCCGCCGTGGCGCCTGCGGCGGGCCGGGCCGCTGCGCGGGCTTCCGGGGGCGGTGACGGGCCTTCGGGGGTGGCATACCCGACTGCTTCGCTGCACCTCCGGCATGCCACCCCCTCCGGCCCGCCCCCTCCCGTTTGTTGGGTGGGGACGGGCCGGAGGGGGTTGCCGTGCTCGGTCGTCGCGGGGCTGGTAACTGGCCTACGCGCCGGCGGACTTGCTGATTTCCCAGAAGCGGAAGACGGTCGAGGAGTCCAGCGTCCATTCCAGGCCGGAGACGCCCTGGCGGGCCACCGCGTACTGCTTGCCCTGCCAGATCGGGATGACCGGCAGGTCCTTGGCGACGATGTCCTGGAGCTCGCGGAAGGCGGGCTTGGTGGCGGCGCGGTTGGGCTGGTCGGCGGTCTGGGGCAGCAGGCGGCCGGTGATGGCCGGGGAGTTGTAGTGGTTGGCCAGCACGCTGTCCCTGCCGAAGAACGGCTGGGTGAAGTTGTCCGGGTCCGGGTAGTCGGGGATCCAGCCCTTGACGTAGACACCGAACCTGCCGGCGGTCACGCCCCGGTCGTACGCGTCGGTGGGCACGCTGCGCACCTGGGCGTCGAACAGGCCGCTGGCGTTGAGCTGTTGGGCGATCTCCCGGACGGCGGGGACGGTGCCGGGGCCGAACCGGTCGGGGGTGGCCCACAGGGTCAGCGGCACCTTGCCCTGGATGCCGGCGTCGCGCAGGGCGGCGGCGGCCTGGTCGGGCTGCGGGCGGTCGCCGTAGGTGTTGAAGAAGGCGGTGTTGTGGCCGGTGATGCCGGCCGGGACGACCGAATAGAGCGGTTCGGCGGTGCGTTGGTAGACGTCCCGGACGAGGGTGGAGCGGTCCAGCAGGTAGGCGATGGCCTTGCGGACGCCCAGCTTGCCGGCGGTGGGGTCGTCGAGGTTGAAGACCAGGTGCATGACCTCGGCGCTGCCGCCCTGGACGACCTGGGTGCCGTGCTGCTGGTGCAGTGAGGCGCGGTCGAGGGCGGCGATGTCCTTCATGGTCAGGCCGCGGTAGGCGACGTCGACGCCGCCGCTCTCGACGGCCTTCTTGAGCTGCGCGCCGCCGGCGAAGAACTTCAGGGTCATCCCGGAGTTCCTGGCGGTGGCGGGGCCCTTGTAGGCGGTGTTGACGGAGAACGTGGCCTGTTCGCGGCCGTAGGAGTCCAGGGCGTAGACGCCGGAGCCGACGGCCTTGCCGTCGGTGCGCAGCCGGTCGGCGGGATAGGCGGCGTGGTCGACGATGGAGCCGGCGCCCGAGGCGATCTTCATGGGGAAGGTGGCGTCGGGCGCCTTGAGGCGGAACACCACGGTCCGGGCGTCCGGGGTCTCCACGGAGTCCAGGGCCGCGAACATCACGGCGGGGCCGTTCTTGTCCTTGATGCGCTGGATGCGGTCGAAGGAGAACTTGACGTCCTTGGAGGTGAGCTTGTCACCGTTGCTGAAGGTCAGGCCGTCCTTGAGGGTGCAGCGGTAGACCTTACTGTCACCGCCGGTGAAGCCGCAGCGCTCGGCTGCCTCCGGTTCGGGGGTGGTGCTGCCCTTGGGAAAACTGAGCAGCGACTGGAAGACGTTGTTGAACAGCAGCCAGGAGCCGGGGTCGTACCCCGACGCCGGGTCGGTGGCGATGACCTTGTCAGTCATCCCCATGACGACGGGTTCGCCGTGCCCGGACGACTCCGAGGCGTCCGTACTGCACCCGGCGACCGTGAGCAGGACGGTCGTGAGCCCCGCTCCGATCGGGGCGGCGAGCCACTGGTCACGCTTCACTCGGTGGTTCCTCACGTTCTGGTGGTGCCGGTCGTGCCGCGGCGGGACTACCGCGGCGGTGAACGGAACGGGACGCGCGTCAGCTTGCGACGCCGCGGCCCAGCTCCCAGATCTGCAGCGCCGAGGAGGAGTTGACGGCCCATTCGGCACCGGTGATGTTGTCACGGGCGGCGACGTACTGCTTGCCCTGCCACAGCGGGAGGAACGGGACGTCGTCGGCGAGGATGTCCTGAACCTGCTTGAAGCCGGCCGCGGCGGCGTTGCGGTCGCTCTGCTGGCGGGTGCCGGGGATGAGCTGGTTCTCGATCTTCTCGTTGTGGTAGGGGGAGTTGAGGAAGTTCCCCTTGCCGACGAACGGTGCGAGGTAGTTGTCCGCGTCCGGGAGGTCCGCGAACCAACCCATGCCGAACACGGCGTACTTGTGGTCCGACTCATCGGTGCGGAACTGCTGCCAGCGGTCGATGCCCTTGATGGTGACGTCGAACAGCTTGGTGCTGTTGAGCTGCTGTTGGAGGGCGGCGAACTCCTTGGCGGTGCTGGACCCGTAGTGGTTCTTGGAGTAGGTCAGCGTGAACTTCACCGGGGTGTTGATGCCGGCCTGCTGGAGGGTCTGGCGGGCGGCGGCGACGTTGGGGTTGCCGTACTTGGTGAAGAAGGAGTTGATGTGCCCGGTGACGCCGGTGGGCACCAGGGAGTAGAGCGGGTCGGCGGTGTAGGAGTAGACGTCGCGCACCAGTTGGGAGCGGTTGACGACCTGGGCTATCGCCTGCCGAACGGCCTTGTTGGAGACGGCCGGGTCGTTGGTGTTGAAGGCGAGGTAGCGGATCTCCTGGCCGGGCATCTCCTGGAGCATCAGGTGCTTGTCCCCGGAGTTCTGGAGGCCCTTGACCTGCTGGGGCGTCAGGCCGCGGCTCAGCAGGTCGATCTCGCCCTTGCGGAGCGCCTGTTCCATGTCCGCGGAGTCGTCGAAGAACCGCATCTCGACCTTGTCGTTCTTCACCGTCAGCCCGCCCTTGTACTCGGGGTTCTTGGTGAAGTCGGCCTTGCTGAGGCGGTCGCCGCTGTGCTCGGTCTTCAGGGTGTACGGGCCCGAACCGGCCGTCTCCCAGCCCTTGTAGAGGGCGTTCTTGGGGTACACCTGGCTGTCGACGATGGCCGCGGCGGGGGTGGCCAGCTTCTGCGGGAAGGTGGCGTCCGGCTTGGTGAGGTGGAAGACCACCTCGCGGTCGCTGGGCGTCTCGACCCGGTCGACGTCGTTGAGCAGCGACACCGGACCGTTGGTGTAGTTGATGGTCCGCAGCCGGTCGATGGAGAACTTCACGTCCTGTGCCGTCAGGGCATGGCCGTTGGAGAACTTCAGGCCGCTGCGCAGGGTGCACCGGTACTGCTCGTTCTGGGTGTCCCGGAAGCCGCAGGACTCGGCGGCCTCGGGCACCGGGGCGGTGCCGGAACGGGGCACCCGCATCAGCGTCTGGAACGTGCTGCGCAACACGTTCCAGGCGTCGATGTCGTACGCCGCCGCGGGGTCGAGCGGCGCGGGGGCCGCCTTGGTGGCCTCGATCTGCGAGGCGACGCCGACGACGATCGGCGAGCCGCCCGAGCCCGAGCCGCCACTGCTGCCACAAGCAGCGAGGGCCGGGGCGAGGAGTCCGGCCAGCGCCGGCAGCACCAAGGTCTTGCGATTCATCGTCGGCAGGTTCCTTATCAGCGCAGAGGTGTTGCTCGCGTCGAGATTAGTAGGCGTCGCCAGTCGGTCATCGACGCAAGGAAGTTACGGCGATATGGCGGAGCGATAACGGGAACAGGGTGATCGATATCCGGACCGCGGAACGTTTCGCACGTTGCTCCACCAATCCGGACACTTACCCCCGTAGAAACCACCGATGGGACCCCCTGGAACACCGACCGGCGCCGCTGTCGACGGCAGCACGCGTGAGAAACGTCACGCATCCTAGCTGCCCGGTGGCCAGCGAATTCCACCGGGTATTCGTCACGGAAAATGAGCGTATCGCTGCCGTGAGTTCCGAAGCATTCACCGCTGTACGCTCAGTGCACGCTTCCCTGGCTTTCCGTGATGAGGGCCTGCAGAAAAGGGAGATCGACTTCTTCGAGGGTCCGCACCACGCGCCGTCCCGGAGCCGGCGGGACCGGCGTCACGGACGGCACCGCCACCACCAGGCAGCCGGCGGCCTCCCCCGCGCGCACCCCGGTCAGGGTGTCCTCGACGACGGCGCACCGGGCCGGGTCCACGCCCAGCCGCGCGGCCGCGGTCAGGTACGGGTCCGGGTGCGGCTTGGTGCGCGCCAGGTCGTCGCCGGCGACGGTGAGGGCGAAGTTCTCCGGGCCGAGGGAGTGCAGCATCTGCTCGATGACGCTGCGGTGCGAGGCGGAGACCAGCGCGGTGGGCACGCGGTGCGCGGCCAGTTCGGACAGCAGGCGGCGGGCGCCGGGCATCAGCGCGACCCCGCGGCTGATCCGGGCCACGAACGCCTCGTTGAGCAGGGTGCTCAGCTCCGCCAGGCCGATGTCGGCGCCGGTCGCCCGGAGCAGATAGCCGGCGCTGCGGGACATCGGTCCGCCGACGACGACCTCCCGATGGCTGTCGTCGAGGACGTGGCCGAGTCCGGCGAAGACCTCCGCCTCGGCCTCCCACCAGAAACCCTCGGTGTCGACGAGGGTGCCGTCCAGATCGAGGAAGACGGCCTGGAGGGTCGCGGCTTCGGCCGTACGCGCACCGACTGCGGGGATGCTGCTGGTCATCCATCCACCTCCGTTGGGACGTCCCCTTGAGGGGCGAAAGGGCCGGCCGCCTCCCCGGGCTGGGGAAACGACCGGCCGCTACCGGACCGACCAGTGTACGACTGTGGCGCCCGGAGCGCCTGGGGTGCGTGCGGGGCGCTCCCCAGGGTCCCGGTGCACCGCCGCGCTACCGCGCGTTGAAGTACTTGGCCTCCGGGTGGTGGAGGACGATGGCGTCGGTGGACTGCTCCGGGTGGAGCTGGAACTCCTCGGAGAGCTGGACCCCGATCCGCTCCGGCTGGAGCAGATCGGCGATCTTGGCCCGGTCTTCGAGGTTGGGGCACGCCCCGTAGCCGAGGGAGAACCGCGCCCCCCGGTACTTCAAGGCGAACATGTCCTCGACGTCGGCCGGGTCCTCGCCGCCGAAGCCGAGCTCACCGCGGACGCGGGCGTGCCAGTACTCGGCCAGGGCCTCGGCCAACTGCACGGACAGGCCGTGGAGTTCGAGGTAGTCGCGGTAGGAGTTGGCCGCGAACAGTTCGGCGGTGGCCTCGCCGATCTTCGAGCCGACGGTGACGACCTGGAGCCCGACGACGTCCGTCTCCCCGCTCTCCTCCGGGCGGAAGAAGTCCGCCAGGCACAGGCGCCGCCCGCGGCGCTGCCGGGGGAAGGTGAACCGGGTGCGCTCCGTTCCGTCCTCGCCGAGCAGGATCAGGTCATCGCCCTTGGCGTGGCAGGGGAAGTAGCCGTAGACCACGGCGGCTTCCAGGAGGTTCTCGGTCTGGAGCTTGTCCAGCCAGCCGCGCAGCCGCGGCCGGCCCTCGCTCTCCACCAGCTCCTCGTAGCTGGGCCCCTCGCCCGTGCGCGTCTGCTTCAGCCCCCACTGCCCCTTGAACAGCGCCCCTTCGTCCAACCAGGAGGCGTAGTCGGCCAGTTGGATGCCCTTGATGACGCGGGTGCCCCAGAACGGCGGGGTGGGCAGCGGGTTGTCGACGGCGACGTCCGAGCGGACGGTGCCCTCCTCCGGCTCGGGCTCGGTGACCTGCGCCTCCCGCTTGGGCACCCGCCGCTGCTTCAGCTCGGGGAGCGTCGCGCCGGGCACGCCGCGCTTGACGGCAATCAGCGCGTCCATCAGGCGCAGGCCCTCGAAGGCGTCGCGGGCGTAGCGGACCTCGCCCTCGTAGATCTCGTGCAGGTCCTGTTCGACATAGGCGCGGGTGAGGGCGGCGCCGCCGAGGATGACGGGGTAGTCCGCCGCCATCTTGCGCTGGTTGAGCTCCTCCAGGTTCTCCTTCATGATCACCGTCGACTTCACCAACAGCCCCGACATCCCGATCACGTCGGCGCGGTGTTCCTCGGCGGCCTCCAGAATGGCGGAGACGGGTTGTTTGATGCCGAGGTTGACGACGTTGTAGCCGTTGTTGGACAGGATGATGTCGACGAGGTTCTTGCCGATGTCGTGCACGTCGCCGCGGACGGTGGCGAGCACGATCGTGCCCTTGCCCTCGTCGTCGGACTTCTCCATGTGCGGCTCCAGATACGCCACCGCACTCTTCATCACCTCGGCCGACTGCAACACGAACGGCAGTTGCATCTGCCCGGAGCCGAACAGCTCGCCCACGACCTTCATGCCCTCCAACAACGTCTCGTTGACGATGTCCAAGGCCGGGCGCTCCCCCAACGCCGTCTCCAGGTCGGCTTCCAGACCGTTCTTCTCGCCGTCGATGATCCGTCGCTGCAACCGCTCGTCCAGCGGCAACGCGGCCAGTTCCGCGGCCTTGTCGGCCTTGAGGGACTTGGCGGTGGCGCCTTCGAAGAGCTCCATGAGCCGTTGCAGCGGGTCGTACCCCTCGCTGCGACGGTCGTAGATCAGGTCCAGCGCGACGGTGACCTGCTCCTCGTCGAACCTCGCGATGGGCAGGATCTTCGACGCGTGGACGATGGCCGAATCGAGGCCCGCCTTCACGCACTCGTCCAGGAACACGGAGTTGAGGACGATGCGCGCGGCCGGGTTCAGGCCGAAGGAGATGTTCGACAGGCCGAGCGTCGTCTGCACGTCGGGATGGCGGCGCTTGAGTTCCCGGATGGCGTCGATGGTGGCGATACCGTCCTTGCGGGACTCCTCCTGCCCCGTGCAGATCGTGAACGTCAGGCAGTCCACGAGGACGTCGGACTCGCGGATGCCGTAGTTCTCCGAGAGATCGGCGATCAGGCGCTCGGCGATCTCCACCTTCTTCTCCGCCGTCCGCGCCTGGCCCTCCTCGTCGATCGTCAACGCGATCAGCGCGGCACCGTGCTCCGCCGCCAACCGCGTGACCTTCACGAAGCGGGATTCGGGGCCGTCGCCGTCCTCGTAGTTGACGGAGTTGATGACCGCACGGCCACCCAGCTTCTCCAACCCGGCCTCAAGGACGTCGAGTTCAGTGGAGTCCAGGACGATGGGGAGGGTGGAGGCGGTGGCGAACCGACCGGCCAGCTCCCGCATGTCGGCGACCCCGTCGCGGCCGACGTAGTCGACGCACAGGTCGAGCATGTGGGCGCCCTCGCGGATCTGGTCGCGCGCCATTTCCACACAGTCGTCCCACCGCCCCTCCAGCATCGCCTCGCGGAACTTCTTCGACCCGTTGGCGTTGGTCCGCTCGCCGATCGCCAGGTACGAGGTGTCCTGGCGGAACGGCACGGTCTGGTACAGCGACGCGGCGCCGGGCTCCGGCCGCGCCTCGCGGACGGGCGGGGTGAGGTCGCGGACGCGCTCGACGACCTGCCGCAGGTGCTCGGGGGTGGTGCCGCAGCAGCCACCGACCAGCGACAGGCCGTACTCGGTGACGAACGTCTGCTGGGCGTCGGCCAGTTCGCCGGCGGTCAGGGGGTAGTGGGCGCCGTCCTTGCCCAACACCGGCAGACCCGCGTTGGGCATGCACGCCAGCGGAATCCGGGAGTGCCGGGCGAGGTAGCGCAGGTGCTCGCTCATCTCGGCCGGGCCCGTGGCGCAGTTCAGCCCGATCATGTCGATGCCCAGCGGCTCCAGCGCCGTCAGCGCCGCACCGATCTCCGACCCCAGCAGCATGGTGCCCGTCGTCTCGACGGTGACCGAGCAGATGACGGGCAGGGCGGTGCCGGTGGCGTCCAGGGCGCGGCGGGCGCCCAGGACGGCGGCCTTGGTCTGGAGCAGGTCCTGGGTGGTCTCCACCAGCAGGGCGTCCGCGCCGCCGGCGATCATGCCCTCGGCGTTCTGCTGGTAGGCGTCGCGCAGGGTCAGGTAGTCGACGTGACCGAGGGTGGGGAGCTTGGTGCCGGGGCCCATCGAGCCGAGCACGTAGCGCTGCTGGCCGGTGGAGGCGGTGAACTCGTCGGCGACCTCGCGGGCGATGGCGGCGCCGGCCTGGGAGAGGTCGAAGACCCGGTCGGGGATGTCGTACTCGGCCAGGGCCGCGTAGTTGGCTCCGAAGGTGTTGGTCTCCACGCAGTCCACGCCGACCGCGAAGTACTCCTCGTGCACCGACCGCACGATGTCGGGGCGGGTGACGTTGAGGATCTCGTTGCAGCCCTCCAGCTGCTGGAAGTCCTCCATGGACGGATCCTGCGCCTGCAGCATCGTGCCCATCGCCCCGTCGGCCACCACCACCCGCGAGGCGAGCGCCTCACGGAATGCGGTGACGCGGGACGGGCTGGTGGACGATGGCGTGTTCGAAGCCATGGAGCTGCTCCCGTGGTTGCGACGGCTGTCGGCTTTGCACCCTCCTGGAGAGGGCGCACCAGGCCAGCGTAGCTAACGGGCCCGGGACAGGGGCTGCCCATTCCACGCCGTGGACACCGGTGCACGGAGCGGCCGGGTCCGCTATCCATGATCCTCGATGGCCCGGCCCCCTCCCTCTGGTCGGCATGGGCCGATATCGTTCAGCATTGTCGAACCAGATACTTCGGAGGTCGCCCGATGGCACGCACCATCCAGTCGCTGGAGCGAGCAGCCGCAATGTTGCGGTTGCTTGCGGGGGGAGAACGGCGGCTGGGCCTCTCCGACATCTCCTCCTCCCTTGGGTTGGCCAAGGGCACCGCCCACGGCATCCTGCGCACGCTCCAGCAGGAGGGCTTCGTGGAGCAGGACCAGACCTCGGGCCGCTACCAGCTCGGCGCCGAGCTGCTGCGCCTGGGCAACAGCTACCTGGACGTCCACGAGCTGCGGGCCCGCGCCCTGGTGTGGACCGACGACCTGGCACGCTCCAGCGGGGAGAGCGTCTACCTCGGCGTGCTGCACCAGCAGGGCGTGCTGATCGTGCACCACGTCTTCCGCCCCGACGACAGCCGGCAGGTGCTGGAGGTCGGCGCGATGCAGCCGCTGCACAGCACCGCGCTGGGGAAGGTGCTGTCGGCGTACGACCCGGTGGCGCACAGCGAGGTCGTGGAGGGCGAGCGGACGGCGTTCACCCCGAAGACCACGACCGGGCTGCCCGACTTCGAGACCCTGCTGGATCTCACCCGGGCCCGCGGCTGGGCCGCGGACGTGGAGGAGACCTGGGAGGGCGTGGCCTCGATCGCGGCGCCGATCCATGACCGGCGGCGGATGCCGGTGGGTGCGGTGGGGGTCACGGGGGCCGTGGAACGGGTGTGCCGGGACGGTGAGCTGCGGCCGGAAATCGTCGCTGCTGTGAGGGATTGCGCACGAGCGGTCTCCCGAGACCTCGGAGCAGGGCGGTTCTGACCGCGTTTGCCCCAAATGTTCACCTAAGTTTTTCGCCATAGAACCCTTGACGAGGTCTGGGAGGTGAAGAAAACTGCCGTTCGTCGGTCGGCATTGTCGAACACCAAACGGCTATACGCGTTAGGGTGTGCAGAGCCGCGGGCCGACCAACGCCCTCTCGGAGGGTGCGGACCACCGGAGGGACCCGGGGTTCGCCTTCCCCTGGACGAAGGACAAAGGAGTCGCGGGTGTCCAGCTCCGAAATCTTCATCAGCGAGACCATCGGTACCGCTGTTCTGATCTTGATGGGCGGCGGGGTCTGCGCCGCCGTTACCTTCAAGCGCTCCAAGGCGTTCAACGCCGGGTGGGTCGCCATCGCCTTCGGGTGGGGCTTCGCCGTCCTCACGGGCGCCTACATCGCCGCCAAGTCCGGCGCGCACCTGAACCCCGCCGTCACCATCGGCATCGCCCTCAAGGGCGGCATCCCCTGGAGCGAGGTCCCGGTGTACTTCGCCGGTGAGTTCCTCGGAGCCATGATCGGCGCGGTGCTGATGTGGCTTGTTTACTACGGGCAGTTCCGGGCGCACCTGACCGACCCGGAGGTGTTGGCCGGCCACAACGGCGAGGAGGGCATGGTCGACCCGGCCGCCGCTCCCAAGGCCGGCCCCGTGCTGGGCATCTTCTCCACCGGTCCGGAGATCCGGCACGCGGTGCAGAACGTTGTGACCGAGATCATCGCCACCACCGTGCTCGTGCTGGCGATCCTCACTCTCGGGCTCAGCGACAACGGCAAGGGCGTCGGCGTCATCGGCACGCTGCTGGTCGCACTGGTGGTCACCGGAATCGGCCTCTCGTTGGGCGGTCCGACCGGGTACGCCATCAACCCCGTCCGCGACCTCGGTCCGCGCATCGTGCACGCGCTGCTGCCGCTGCCGAACAAGGGTGGTTCCGATTGGGGCTACGCCTGGATCCCGGTCGTCGGCCCGCTGATCGGCGGCGCCCTCGCCGGGGGCATCTATCAGATGGCGTTCGCCTGAGCCGCCGGACCACCCAGCCCCCCGCACCGAATTCTTGGAGCACACCATGAGCGACACCCCCAGCACTTCCTCGCACGGGCACGGCCCGTTCATCGCCGCCATCGACCAGGGCACCACGTCCAGCCGCTGCATCGTCTTCGACCGGGACGGCCGGATCGTCTCGGTCGACCAGAAGGAACACGAGCAGATCTTCCCCAAGCCGGGTTGGGTCGAACACGACGCGACCGAGATCTGGTCCAACGTCCAGCGCGTCGTCGCGGGCGCCGTCGACAAGGCCGCGCAGAGCAACCCCGGCTTCACCGCGACCGACGTCAAGGCGATCGGCATCACCAACCAGCGTGAGACCACGCTGCTTTGGGACAAGAACACCGGCGAGCCGGTCTACAACGCCATCGTCTGGCAGGACACCCGCACCGACGGGCTCTGCCGCGAGCTGGGCCGCAACGTCGGCCAGGACCGCTTCCGCAGAGAGACCGGCCTGCCGCTGGCCTCGTACTTCGCCGGCCCGAAGATCCGCTGGCTGCTGGACAACGTCGAGGGCCTGCGCGAGCGCGCCGAGCGCGGCGACATCCTCTTCGGCACCATGGACTCCTGGGTCATCTGGAACCTCACCGGCGGCGTCAACGGCGGCAAGCACGTCACCGACGTCACCAACGCCTCGCGCACCCTCCTGATGAACCTGCACACCCTCCAGTGGGACGAGCGGATCCTGGACTCGCTGGGCATCCCGGCGGCCCTGCTGCCGGAGATCCGGTCCTCCGCCGAGATCTACGGCACCACCACCGCCGGTGCGCTCGCGGGCGTCCCGGTCGCCTCCGCCCTCGGTGACCAGCAGGCCGCGCTCTTCGGCCAGACCTGCTTCGACGAGGGCGAGGCCAAGTCCACCTACGGCACCGGCACCTTCATGCTGATGAACACCGGCCACCAGCCGGTGAACTCCTACAACGGGCTGCTGACCACGGTCGGTTACCGGATCGGCGACGAGCAGCCGGTCTACGCCCTGGAAGGCTCCATCGCCGTCACCGGCTCGCTCGTCCAGTGGATGCGCGACCAGATGGGGCTGATCAACAGCGCGGCCGAGATCGAGACGCTGGCCAGCACCGTCGAGGACAACGGCGGCGCGTACTTCGTGCCGGCCTTCTCCGGTCTGTTCGCCCCGTACTGGCGCTCCGACGCGCGCGGTGTCATCGCGGGCCTGACCCGTTACGTCACCAAGGCGCACATCGCCCGCGCCGTTCTCGAGGCCACCGCCTGGCAGACCCGCGAGATCACCGACGCCATGACCAAGGACTCCGGCGTCGACCTGACCGCGCTCAAGGTCGACGGCGGCATGACCTCCAACAACCTGCTGATGCAGACGATCTCGGACTTCCTGGACGCACCCGTGGTGCGCCCGATGGTCGCCGAGACCACCTGCCTCGGCGCTGCCTACGCGGCCGGACTGGCCGTCGGCTTCTGGTCCAGCACCGACGAGCTGCGCGCCAACTGGCGCCGGGCCGCCGAATGGACCCCCCGCATGGACGCGGCCACCCGTGACCGCGAGTACAAGAACTGGCTCAAGGCCGTGGAGCGGACCATGGGCTGGCTCGACGACGAGAGCTGACTGAGGAGCACATCATGAGCACCCTGCAGAGCGTCCCGGCCCTCGGGACGCACCCGGCCGCCGGTTCCCTGCCGAGCCGCGCCGAAACCCGGGAGCAGCTGTCCAAGGCGACGTACGACCTCCTGGTGATCGGCGGCGGCATCCTGGGCATCTCCACCGCCTGGCATGCCGCGCAGGCCGGACTGCGGGTTGCCCTGGTGGACGCCGGCGACTTCGCCGGCGCCACCTCCTCCGCGTCCTCCAAGCTGCTGCACGGCGGTCTGCGCTACCTGCAGACCGGTGCGGTCAAGCTGGTCGCGGAGAACCACTTCGAGCGGCGCGCGGTCTCCCGTGAGGTGGCCCCGCACCTGGCCAACCCGCTCACCTTCTACCTGCCGGTCTACAAGGGCGGCCCGCACGGCGCGGCCAAGCTGGGCGCGGGCGTCTTCGCCTACTCGGCGCTCTCCGCGTTCGGCGACGGCGTCGGCCACGTCATAACCCCGGCCAAGGCCCAGCGCGACGTCCCGGAGTTGCGGACCGACAACCTCAAGGCCGTTGCCGTGTACGGCGACGACCAGATGAACGACTCCCGGATGGCGCTGATGACCGTCCGCGCCGCGGTCGACGCCGGCGCCACGGTCCTCAACCACTCCGAGGTCACCGGCCTGCGCTTCACCCAGGGTCGGGTCACCGGCGCCGAGCTCCGGGACCGCCTGGACGGCGCCGAGTTCGGCGTCAACGCCCGCCTGGTGCTCAACGCCACCGGCCCGTGGGTGGACCACCTGCGCAAGATGGAGGACCCCAACGCGGCCCCCTCCATCCGCCTGTCCAAGGGCGCGCACCTGGTCCTCAAGCGCACCTCCCCCTGGAAGGCCGCGCTGGCGACCCCGATCGACAAGTACCGCATCACCTTCGCCCTCCCCTGGGAGGACATGCTGCTGCTCGGTACCACCGACGAGGAGTACGAGGGCGACCCGGCGGACGTCTCGGTCAACGAGAAGGACACCGCCCAGATCCTGGACGAGGCCGCCTTCTCCGTCCGTGACCAGCAGCTCTCCCGCGACCTGATCACCTACTCGTTCGCCGGTCTGCGGGTGCTGCCCGGCGGCCCCGGCGACACCTCCAAGGCCAAGCGCGAGACGGTCGTCACCGAGGGCAGCGGCGGGATGCTGTCGGTCGCCGGCGGCAAGTGGACCACTTTCCGCCACATCGGCCGCACGGTGATGAACAAGCTGGCCGCGCTGCCCGGTCACCCGCTGGCCGAGGACATGGAGCCGATCGCGCGGCTGCCGAAGAAGCTCCCGCTGCCCGGCATCGCCAACCCCAACGCGGTCGCCCACCGACTGCTGGTGGACGGCGGCGCCTCCGGCCCGCAGATGTCCACCGACACCGCGCGCCACCTGGCCACCCACTACGGCTCGCTCTCCTTCGACATCGCCCGGCTGGCGAACGAGGACCCCGCACTGGCCGAGCGGATCCACCCGGACGCCCCGGAGATCTGGGCGCAGGTCGCCTACGCCCGGGACCACGAGTGGGCCGAGACCGCGGACGACGTGCTGCGCCGCCGCACCACGCTGACCATCCGCGGGCTGGCCACGGACGACGTGCGGGCCCGGGTCGAGAAGATGCTGGAAGGCTGAGGCCGAGGCTTCGGCGAGATGGCCGACATTTCGTCAGTCAGCTGACAGGGCCACGGTTTCCGGGGCGGTCGATGCGGCCGCCCCGGTGCCGTTGCCGGCGGGCTGCGGCGCGCGTTCCCGGGACGGGGCGCGCGCCGCGGTCGTTCCCGGCGCCGTGCCATGCGGCCGACACACGGCGGCAACGTCCGGCGCGCAGAGTGGGAGGGGCCCCCGCCCTCCGACGCGTCGGAGGGCGGGGGCCTGGGTGGAACCCCACGCCGGAAGGACACCATGAAATTCTCCGTGCTCTCCCTGATCGGCCATGCCCCACACCCGCTCACCGGCCAACTGCCCACCGCCGCCGACCGGTTCGCCGAGGTCGTCGAAACCGGGGCGGTCACCGAGCGGCTCGGGTTCGACGCGTACGCGGTCGGCGAGCGGCACGCCGGGCCGTTCCTCTCCTCCAGCCCCTCGGTGGTGCTGGGCGCGCTGGCCGCCCGGACGTCCCGGATCCGGCTGCTGACCGGGGTCACCGTGGTGGCGATCCTCGACCCGGTGCGGGTCGCCGAGGACTACGCGACCCTCACCCACCTCGCCCGCGGCCGGCTCGAACTGGTCGTCGGCAAGGGCGCGGAGGCCGGCCACTTCGACCTCTTCGGCCTCGACGAGGGGCGGCAGTGGGACCTCCAGGCCGAGAAGTACGCGCTGCTGCGCCGGCTGTGGAGCGAGGAGAACGTCGACTGGGAGGGCGAGTTCCGGCCGCCCCTGAAGAACGTGACGACGGTGCCGCGCCCGTACGACGGGCCGCCGCGGATCTGGCACGGCTCGGCCACCAGCCGCAACTCCCCCGAGCTGGCCGCCAGGTACGGCGACCCGCTGTTCACCGCCAACGCCATCCAACCGCGGTCCGCCTACGCCGAGTTGGTCGCGCACTACCGCGAGCGGTTCGCCGCCCACGGGCACGACCCGGCGCGGGCGCGGGTGGCCGCCGGCTCCGGCGGGCTGCTGATCGCCGACTCCGAACGGGCGGCGATCGCCCGCTACAAGGACCTCTACGAGGCGAAGGTCGCACAGACCTTCAAACCGCACCTGGCGGGCAGGGCCGGCTACAACACCCCGTTCCGCACCATCGAGGACGCCATCGCGGACGGCCCGCAACTGATCGGCTCGCCCCAGCAGATCATCGACAAGCTGCTGGGCTTCCACGCGGCGTACGGGCACGACCTGCAGTCGATCACCGTCGACGGGTTCGGTCTGGAACACGCCGAACAGGTGGAGACGCTCCAGCGGTTCGCGGAGGAGATCGCCCCGGTGGTGCGCCGCGAGGCGCCCAGCACGCTGTGGGAGAACGAGGGGGCGGGGACGGCGCGTTGAACCGGACCGGCGGGTGATAATGGCGCAGACATCGGATGTCTGGGCGGCGTCCGCGGTACGTCGCGGCGCCCGAGGCGTCCGGGCGGGTCCGGACCGGGAGGGCGGCCATGGCGGTCACCGACGAGGCCATCGAGAAGATCAAGGGGATGATCGTCTCCGGTGCGCTGCGGCCGGGCGACCGGCTGCCCAAGGAGAGCGAACTGGCCGCCGAGTTGGGGCTGTCGCGCAATTCCCTGCGGGAGGCGGTGCGGGCGCTGGCGCTGATCCGGATCCTGGACGTCCGCCAGGGCGACGGCACCTATGTGACCAGCCTGGACCCGCAACTGCTGCTGGAGGCGCTGAGCTTCGTGGTGGACTTCCACCGCGACGACACCGTGCTGGAGTTCCTCGCCGTCCGCCGCATCCTGGAGCCGGCCGCCACGGGGATGGCGGCCGGTCGGATCACCGCCGCCGAACTGGACGGGCTCCAGGCCCAGTTGGACGCGCTCGGGACCGACCCGTCGGTCGAGGAGCTGGTCGCCTGCGACCTGGAGTTCCACCGGCGGATCGTGGCCGCGGCCGGCAACTCGGTGCTGTGCTCGCTGCTGGACGGCCTGTCCGGGCCGACCACCCGCGCCCGGGTCTGGCGCGGGCTGACCCAGAAGGACGCGGTGGCCCGCACCCTCACCGAGCACCGGGCGATCCTCGGCGCGCTGCGCGACGCGGACGCGGAGGCGGCCCGCGCCTGGGCGACGGTGCACATCGCCAGCGTGGAGCAGTGGCTGCGGACGTCGCTGTGAGCCCCCGGGGTGGGCCCACGGTGAGCCTCACCTGGGCGGCCGCCCCGTGGTCGGTCGGCCGTCGAGCCCGTACACCCGGAGCGCGGTGCCGCCGAAGACCGCCGCCCGCTCGGGGCCGGTGAGGTGGTCGGTGGCGGTCTCGGCGAGCGCGACCACCTCCGCGTAGGAGGCGGCCAGGGTGCAGACCGGCCAGTCGGAGCCGAACATCACCCGGTCCGGGCCGAAGGCGGCGAGCACGTGCCGGGCGTAGGGCAGGAGTTGCGGCGACCGCCAGGCGGACCAGTCGGCCTCGGTGACCAGGCCGGAGAGCTTGCAGGTGACGTTGGGGAGCCGGGCCAGGTCGGTGAGCGCATCCGCCCAGGGCTGCCAACGCCCGCCGGCGATCGGGGGCTTGGCCGCGTGGTCCAGCACGAAGGAGAGGTCCGGCAGGGCCCGCGCCACGGCGTGCGCGGCGGGCAGTTCGCGCGGGGTGACCAGCAGGTCGTAGACGAGCCCGCGGGCGGCGAGGGTGCGCAGGCCGCGCCGGACGTCGGGGCGGCCGAGCCAGTCCGGGTCGGGCTCGTCCTGGACCTGGTGGCGGAGGCCGACGAGGCCGGCGGGCAGGGCCGCCAGCGCGTCCTCCAGGGCGGCGGCGGTGAGGTCGGCCCAGCCGACGACGCCGCGCACCGGGCCGTCCCCGGCGGCGACGGCGAGGAGTTCGGCGGTCTCCTCGGCGGACGAGGAGGACTGGACGAGGACGGTGCCGGCGATGTCGTGCGCGGCGAGGTGCGGCGCGAGGTCGGCCGGGGCGTAGTTGCGGCGGATCGGGGCGGCCCAGGGGCCGGCCATCCAGGGCTGGTCACGGCGGGTCAGGTCCCACAGGTGGTGGTGGGCGTCGAGGCGCATCGGGCGGCTCCCGGGTCGTAACGGCGGGCGTCAACCGCCCGGCGGCAGCGGCAGATCGGGGTCGAGCAGGCCGCGGGCGACCAGGGCGTGCCACAGGCCGTCCGGGACCGGATGGCGGAAGAGGGCGGCGTTCTCGGCGGCCTCCTCGGGCGAGGCGGCGCCGACCACGGCCGCGGCGACGGCCGGGTGGCCGAACGGGAAGCGCAGCGCGGCCGCCTTGAGGGGGACGTCGAACGCGGCGCAGACCGCGGCCAGTTCGCGGGCCCGGGCCAGGACGGCCGGCGGGGCGGGGGCGTAGTCGTAGCGGGCGCCGGGGGACGGGTCGGCGAGCAGGCCGGAGTTGTAGACCCCGCCGACCACCACCGAGGTGCCGCGCCGGGCGCACACCGGCAGCAGGTCGGCCGCGGCGGTCCGGTCCAGCAGCGTCCAACGGCCGGCGCACAGCACCACGTCGACGTCCAACTCGGCGACCAGGTCGGCCAGTACGCCGCTGTGGTTCATGCCGAAGCCGATGGCGCGGACCGTGCCCTCGGCGCGGAGCTCGGCCAGCGCCGGGTAGCCGGTCTCGTGGACCTCGCGGAGGTGGTGCTCGACGTCGTGGAGGTAGACGATGTCCAGCGCGGGGACGCCGAGCCGTTCCAGGGACGCCTCCAGGGTGGCGCGGATGCCGTCGCGGGTGAGGTCCCAGGTGCGGGCCCGCGCGGGGGTGGCCACGAAGCCCTCGCCGGGCGGCCGTTCACCGGGCGCGAGCGGGCGGAGCCGGCGGCCGACCTTGGTGGAGAGCACGTAGTGCGCCCGGTCCACGCCGCGCAGCGCCCGGCCGAGGCGCTCCTCGGAGAGGCCGACGCCGTAGTGCGGGGCGGTGTCCAGATAGCGGGCGCCGGTGGCCAGGGCCGTGTGGACGACGGCGCGGGCGCGCTCCTCGGGGACGGCGCGGTAGAGGTTGCCCAGGGGCGCGCAGCCCAGGCCCAGCGGCGGGACGGTGACCCCGCTGCGGCCCAGCTCCCGCGGTCCGTCCGGCGGCATGCGCATCGTCGCGACCTCTTCAATCCTGCTTCTCGCCGCTGGTGAAGCGGGAGACGATCAACGCGAGCAGGATGATCGCGCCGTTGAGGAACTGGGTCCACAGCGGCGGCACCCCGCCCAACGTCATCACGTTGATGACGAGTTGCAGGGTCAGCACGCCGGTGAGCGCCCCGAAGAGGGTGCCGCGGCCGCCCTTGAGGCTGATGCCGCCGATCACCGCGGCGGCGAAGACCTGGAAGATCCAGCCGCTGCCCTGGCTGGCGGAGACCGCGCCGTAGTGGCCCGTGTAGAGGACGCCGGCGAAGGCCGCCAGGGTGCCGGCCAGGATCAGCACGACCCAGGTGAGCCGGTCGGTGCGGATGCCGGCCGCCCGGGCCGCCTCCGGGTTGCCGCCGAGCGCGTACAGGGCCCGGCCGTGCCGGAGGTAGCCGAGGGCGGCGCCGCCGAGCGCGTAGAGGGCCAGGCAGATCCAGACGGCGGCCGGGACGCCCAGCCAGGCGGTGCGGCCCAAGTAGGCGAAGGAATCCGGGACGTCGGCGAGCGAGCGGCCCTCGGAGAGGCCCACCTGGAGGCCGCGGAGCATGGTGAGCATGCCGAGGGTGGCGATGAAGCCGTTGACCCGCAGCCGGAGGATGAGGAAGCCGTTGACGGCGCCGACGGCCGCGCCCACGGCCAGGCAGAGCGGGACCGAGGTCCAGGTGGGCAGCAGCTCCAGGCCGGTGAAGCGGCCGCCGTGCGCGGGCAGGACGAGCCAGAGGGCGACCACCGGGGCCAGCCCGATGGTCGACTCCAGCGACAGGTCCATCCGCCCGCTGATCAGCACCAGCGCCTCGCCGAGCACCAACAGGCCTAGCTCGGTGGACTGTTGGACGACGCCGATGAGGTTGTCGCCGGTGAGGAAGGCGGGCGAGACGACGAAGCCGACGACGCCGAGGAGGAGGATCACCGGGACGAGGGAGAGGTCCCGCCAACGGCCCGGGACGCCGCGGGCGCGGCGCGCCGGGCCGGCCGGGGCCGCGTCGGCGGCCGAGGGTGCCGTGGTCTCGGTCATGGCGCGGTCCCTTCCGTCGTGGGGCTGTCCGGCGGGCCGGCGGCGACGCCCTCCATCGCGGCCACCAGCTCCGCGGTGCGCCAGCCGGCGCCGAACTCGGCCCGGACCCGGCCCCGGAAGACCGCCACCACCCGGTCGCAGATCCGCAGGTCGTCGGGTTCGTCGGAGACGATCAGGGCGCCCCGGCCGCCGTCCGCGACCCGCCGCACGATGCCCAACAGGGCCGCCTTCGCCCGCACGTCCACGCCGCCGGTCGGGCGGACCGCGACGAGCACCGCGGGGTCGCGGGCCAGCGCGCGGGCGACCACCACCTTCTGCTGGTTGCCGCCGGAGAGCGCGGCGACCGGCTGGCCGGGGCCGGCGGCCCTGATGTCCAGTTCGGCCATCGCCCGGCGGGCCAACTCCCGGGTCCGGGCCGGCAGTACGGTCCCCCACGGGCCCAGCTCGCCGGTGAGGGCCAGGGTGACGTTGTCGGCGAGGCTGCGCCCGGGTACCAGGCCCTGGCGGTGCCGGTCCTCGGGGACGTAGCCGATGCCGGCGTCCAGGGCGCCCGGGACGCTGCCGGGGCGCACCGGCCGGCCGCGGACGGTGAGCCGCCCGGCGTCCGGGGTGCGCAGCCCCGCCAGCACCTCGGCGAACGCGGTGGTCCCGCCCGCGGCGGCGCCCGCCAGGCCGACCACCTCGCCGGCCCGCACGGTCAGGTCGAGCGGCCCGAAGTGGCCGCCCAGGGCCAGCGCTTCGGCACGCAGCAGCGGCTCCCCGCCCGCGTCCGCGGCGGGCGGCGGCGCGGCGGCCACGGGGCCGGTGGCCCCGCTCCCCTCCCCCGCCATCGCCGTCACCAGGGCGTCCTCGGTCAGCCCGGCGACCGGGGCGGTCAGCACCTGGCGGGCGTCCCGCAGGACGGTGACGGTGTCGCAGCAGGCGAAGACCTCCTGGAGGTGGTGGGAGATGAACAGGAACGCCACGCCCCGGGAGCGCAGGTCCCGCAGCCGGTCGACGAGCCGGTCGATGCCGGCGGCGTCCAGCCGGGCGGTGGGCTCGTCCAGGACGATCAGCCGGGCGCCGCGCGACAGGGCGCGGGCGATCTCCACGAACTGGCGCTGTTCGACGCCCAGTTCGCCGAGGCGGGCGGCCGGGTCGACGTCCACGCCGTAGCCGGCGAGCAGTTCCCGGGCGCGGGCCCGCAGCGTGCGCCAGCGCAGGATGCGGCCGCCGGGGAAGTGGTTGAGGAAGAGGTTCTCGGCCACCGTCAGCCCGGGCACGGTCATCGGCCGCTGGTGGACGCAGGCGACCTCGCGCTGCCAGGCGGCGGGGTCGCCCCAACGGGGCGCGGGCCGGCCCCCGAAGGCGACCCGGCCGGCGTCCGGCCGGACCATCCCGGTCAGCACGGACACCAGGGTCGACTTGCCGGCACCGTTGCGGCCGACCAGGGCGTGCGCCTCGCCGGGCCGGACGGTCAACCGGACCCGGTCGAGGGCGAGGGTGGGGCCGTAGCGCTTGACGATGCCGTCGGCGTGCACCGCCGCCGGCTCCCCGGGCACGGGCCCGCCGGGCGGGGCGGCGCTCACTGCCCCTCCTTCGCGAGCTGATTGGCCCACAGGCGCGGGTCGTCGACGTTGTCCTTGGTGACCAGGGTGGCCGGCAGCTGGTCCTCCAACCCGTTCCTGATCCGCACGACGGTCGAGCCGTGGTCGGTGGGGCCGGGCCGGAAGGTCCGTCCCGCCAGGGCCGCGCGGGCGTAGTACAGGGCGTACTTGGCGTAGAGGTCGGCGGGTTGGGAGAGGGTGGCGTCGAGGGTGCCGGCCCGGATGGCGGTCAGCTCGTCGGGGATGCCGTCGTTGGAGACGAGGGTGAGGTGGCCGGGCGTCCCGGCGGGTGTGAGGAGGCCGCGCTGGCGCAGCAGGGCCAGCACCGGCTGGAGGAAGGCGCCGCCGGCCTGGAGGTAGACGCCGCCCAGGTCGTGGTGTTGGGCGAGCAGGCTCTGCAGCTTGGCGGAGGCGACCTCGCCCTTCCAGTCGGTGGTCAGCTCGTGGACGGTGATGCCCGGGAACCTCCGCTTCATGCAGACCGCGAACGCCTCCGAGCGGTCCCGGCCGTTGATCGAGCTGAGGTCCCCCTGGAGCTCGGCGACCCGGCCGCGGCCGCCGAGCCGTTTGCCGAGGAACTCGCAGGAGCGCTCCCCGTAGGCGCGGTTGTCGGCCCGGACGACCATGTAGACCGGGCCGTCGTCCGGGCGGGTGTCGACGCTGACGACCGGGATCCGCTTGCCGGCCAGCCGCTTGAGTTCGGCGGTGATGGCGCCGGTGTCCTGCGGCGCCATCACGATCGCCCGGGCGCCCTGACCGGTCAGCGCCTCGACGTCGGAGACGACCTTGGAGACGTCGTTCTGCGAGTTGGCCAACGGGAGCGCGGACGGGCGGCCGTGCGCCAGGTCCGCCTGGAGGTACTGCTGGTAGGAGTCCCAGAAGTCGGTGTCGGTGCGGGGCACGTCGATGCCGATCCGGCCCCTGGCGTCGGCGCCGCGGTTGCAGCCGGTCAGCACCAGCGGCACGATCAGCGCCAGCGCCGCGGCGCCGGCCGCCGCACCGGTGCGGCGCACGGGCGGTCTCATGGTGCTCCCTCGCGTGGGGTGGGTGGTTCCTCGGTCGTGGTGCCGTCGGCCCGTCGCACCGGTGCGCTCAGTCGGCCGGGCGCGGGCGCAGCCCCTGCATCCCGCCGTCGACGGCCAGCGCGGTGCCGGTGATGCCGGACGCGGCCGGGGACGCCAGGTGGACGATGGCGGCGGCGACTTCCGCGGCGGTGACCATCCGGCCCAGGGGCTGGCGGGCGTTGAGCGCGGCCCGTTCGGCGGCCGGGTCGGGGGCCCGGTCGAGCAGCCGGGCCACCCAAGGGGTGTCCGCGGTACCGGGGTTGACGCAGTTGACGCGGATGCCGTCCCGGAGGTGGTCGGTGGCCATCGCCAGGGTCAGCGCGAGCACCGCCCCCTTGCTGGCGCTGTAGAGGGCGCGCTGCGGCAGCCCGGCGGTGGCGGCGATGGAGCAGGTGTGGGTGATGGAGACGCTGCCGGGCGCGTCGGCCGCGGCCCGCCGCAGGTGCGGCAGCGCGACCCGGGCGGTGCGCACCAGCCCGAGCACGTTGACGTCCAGGACGTGCCCCCACTCCTCGTCGTCGTTGTCCTCGACGGTGCCCACCGCGCCGGTCCCGGCATTGCCCACGAGGGCGTGCAGGGCGCCCAGTTCGGCCACCGCCGCGGCGACCCCGGCCCGCACGCCGGCGCCGTCGGTGACGTCCGCGGCGATCCGCACCGCCCCGGCGGGCGCCCCGGAGGGATCGCGGTCCAGGACGGCGACGCGGGCGCCGCGGGCCAGCAGCAGCGCGGCGGTGGCCGCCCCGATGCCCGAGCCGCCGCCGGTGACCAGGGCGCCCAGGCCCGCGAAGTCGCCCGTTCCAACAGGCCCGTTCATGCCGGGACCCCGGTCGCCCGGTGCGGTCCGCGGGCCCGCCACACCGGCCCGTCGGGGAAGCGGTACGCGGCCAGCGACGCCGGCTCCATACGGGCCGAGAAGCCGGGCGCGGCGGGCGCCTGGTAGCGGCCGCGCACGACCACGGCCGGCTCGGTGAAGTGCTCGTGCAGGTCGTCGACGTACTCGATCACCCGGTCCTCCCAACTCCCGGACACCGCCACGTAGTCGAACATGGCCAGGTGCTGCACCAGCTCGCACAGCCCCACCCCGCCGGCGTGCGGACACACCGGCACCCCGTACTTCGCGGCCATCAGCAGGACCGCCAGGTTGTCCGGGACCCCGGCCACCCGGGCCGCGTCGATCTGCACGAAGTCCACCGCGCCGGCCTGCAACAACTGTTTGAACACCACCCGGTTGGCGACGTGCTCCCCGGTGGCGACCTTCACCGGCTGCCCGGCGCGCACCGCGGCGTGCCCCAGGACGTCGTCCGGGCTGGTCGGCTCCTCGATCCAGTACGGGGCGTGCGGCGCCAGCGCGGTCATCCACCGGACCGCCTCGGCCACGTCCCAGCGCTGGTTGGCGTCGACCGCGATCCGCACACCGGGCCCGACCGCGGCCCGGACCAGCCCCAACCGCCGCAGGTCGTCGTCGAGATCGGCGCCCACCTTCAGCTTGAGCTGCCCGAAGCCGTCGGCCACCGCCGCCTCGGCGAGCCGGACCACGGTCGCGTCGTCGTGGCCCAACCAGCCGGGCGAGGTGGTGTAGGCGGGGTAGCCCTCGGCCCGGAGACGGGCGGCACGGTCGGCCCGGCCGGGCTCGGCGGCGCGCAGCAGGGCCAGCGCCTCGTCGGGCGTGAGCGCGTCGGAGAGGTAGCGGAAGTCGACCAGCCCGACCAGCTCTTCGGGCGTCAGGCGGGCCAGGAACTCCCAGACGGGCCGCCCGGCGCGGCGTGCGGCGAGGTCGAAGGCGGCGTTGACCACCGCGCCCGCGGCCATCTGCGCCACGCCCTTCTCCGGCCCGAGCCAGCGGAGTTGGGAGTCGTGGGTGAGGGCGCGGTGCAGCGCGCCGAGCCGGGCGGCGGTGACCGGCGCGGGCCGGCCGACGACGTACGGGGCCAGTGCCCGGATCGCGGCGGCCATCACGTCGTTGCCGCGGCCGAGGGTGAAGCAGAAGCCGTGGCCGGCCGGCCCGTCGGCGGTGTGCAGGGTCACGTAGGCGGCGGAGTAGTCGGGGTCGGGGTGCATCGCGTCCGAGCCGTGCAGCCGGTCGGAGGTGGGGAAGCGGACGTCGTGGACCTCCAGCCCGGTGACGGTGTCGCTGACGGCCATGGGCAGGCTCCCTGGGCTGGCGGCGGATGTCACGGGAGAACATCGGACCTTTCCCGGTCCTCCGATGTATAGCCCCGCCCCGAAGTCGGCGTCCAGACCCCGGCACCCGATTCCGTCGCCCGCACCGGCCCCGGGGCCCGGATTCGGCCGTCCTTTGCCACCACAGCTCGGATGTATCCGCACGCACGCTCGTAAAGGGGCTGCAGAACGGCACCGCAGACGCCGTAGGCTGGGGGCGCACGCAACGGAACTGCAGCCGGTGGCCTCACACGCCCGACCGGCCGGAAGGAGGGGCTGGGTGATCGAGCTGGAGGGGGTGCCCGAGCTGAT
This sequence comes from Streptomyces sp. NPDC090442, assembly GCF_044769405.1. Classification (NCBI taxonomy): domain Bacteria; kingdom Bacillati; phylum Actinomycetota; class Actinomycetes; order Kitasatosporales; family Streptomycetaceae; genus Streptomyces; species Streptomyces sp. NPDC090442. Next base: position 75,019 of record NZ_JBIVXW010000022.1, on the reverse strand, counting down.
CGACCCGGTCATGGTGGCCGCGTTCGAGGGCTGGAACGACGCCGGCGATGCCGCCTCCGCCGCGGTCGCCCACCTGGACCGCGAGTGGAAGGGCGAGGTCTTCGCCGCGCTCGACGCCGAGGACTACTACGACTTCCAGGTGAACCGCCCGACGGTCTTCCTGGAGAACGGCGTCCGCAAGGTCACCTGGCCCACGACCCGGCTCTCGGTCGTCCGGATCGGCGACGCCGACGGCAAGGGGCGCGCCCGGGACCTGGTGCTGGTCCGCGGCATCGAGCCGAGCATGCGCTGGCGCTCGTTCTGCAACGAACTCCTGGGCTTCGCCCACGAGTTGGGCGTGGAGATGGTGGTGGTGCTGGGCTCGCTGCTGGGCGACACCCCGCACACCAGACCGGTCCCGGTCAGCGGCGTCAGCTCGGACGCGGACCTGGCCCGCCGGCTGGACCTGGAGGAGTCCCGCTACGAGGGCCCGACGGGCATCGTCGGCATCCTCCAGGAGGCGTGCACCCACGCCGGCGTCCCGGCGGTCAGCCTGTGGGCCGCGGTGCCGCACTACGTCTCCCAACCGCCCAACCCCAAGGCCACCCTGGCCCTCCTCAACCGCCTGGAGGACCTGCTCGACCTGCGGATCCCGCTCGGCGAGCTGACCGAGGACGCCCGCGCCTGGCAGTTGGGCGTGGACCAACTCGCCGCGGAGGACAGCGAGGTGGCCGAGTACGTCCAGTCGCTGGAGGAAGCCCGGGACACCGCCGACCTGCCGGAGGCGTCCGGCGAGGCCATCGCCCGCGAGTTCGAGCGGTACCTGCGCCGCCGCGACCCGCAGGCCGGTCCGGGGGTGGCGACCGAGGGCGGCCTCGCCGACGGCCGGGACGGCACCTACCTCCGCGACCCGGCCGGCGGCCGCACCCGGCACCCGCGGAGCACGCCCAAGGAGCCGCGCGAGCCGCGGCCGCCGGAGGAGTCCGGGCCCCCGAAGTCCTCCGGCCCGGAGACCGGCGAGGACGGCGGCGATCCGGGCGAGGGCCGCACCGACGGCGACGGCCCGGAGGAGACCGGCACCGACCGCTGACCCGCCGGCCCGACCCGCCGCGGGCCCCAACTCCCCGGCCTCACAGGGACGAAGGCACACGGCGGCAGAGACGACGAAGGGGCGCCCCCACCATCCGGCGGGGGCGCCCCTTGCGCTGGGTGCCCTACAGCGCGACGCCCAGCAGCGCGTTCACCGCGCGGGAGACGAGCCCGGGAGCGCCCTCGTCCGTGCCGCCGTCCACCTGCTGCTCGGCGGCCCAACGGTCCACCGCCGCCAGCGCGGTGGGCGCGTCGAGGTCGTCGGCCAGCGCGGCGCGGATCTCCGCCAGCAGCTCCTCGGCCGGCGGGCCGTCCGGGCGGGAGACCGCGGCCCGCCAACGGGCCAGCCGGTCCTGAGCCTCGGTCAGCACCGCGTCGGTCCACTCCCAGTTGCTGCGGTAGTGGTGGGCCAGCAGCGTCAGCCGGATCGCGGCCGGATCGACGCCGTCCCGCCGCAGCGCGGAGACGAAGACCAGGTTGCCCTTGGACTTCGACATCTTCTCGCCGTCCAGGGCGACCATCCCGGCGTGCACGTACGCCTTGGCGAAGGGGTGTTCACCGGTCAGCGACTGGGCGTGCGAGGCGCCCATCTCGTGGTGCGGGAAGGCGAGGTCGGAGCCGCCGCCCTGCACGTCGAAGCCCATGCCCAGGTGCTCCAGGGCGATGGCGACGCACTCGATGTGCCAGCCGGGCCGACCGGGGCCCAGCGAGCCGCCGTCCCAACTCGGCTCGCCGTCCCGGGCGGCCATCCACAGCATCGGGTCGAGCGGGTTCTTCTTGCCCTCCCGCTCCGGGTCGCCGCCGCGCTCCGCGGACAGCAGCCGCATGGTCTCGGCGTCCAGGCCGGAGACCCCGCCGAAGTGCGGGTCGGAGGCGACCGAGAAGTAGATGTCGCCGTCCAGTTCGTAGGCCGCACCGGCCTCGCGCAGCCGCTCCACCAGCGGGACGATCCGCGGTATGGCCTCGACGGCGCCGATGTAGTGGCGCGGCGGCAGCATCCGCAGCGCCGTCATGTCCTCGCGGAACAGGGCGGTCTCGCGCTCGGCGAGCGCGGTCCAGTCGACGCCGGTCGCCACCGCCCGCTCCAGCAGCGGGTCGTCGACGTCGGTGACGTTCTGCACGTAGTGCACCTGACGCTTCGTGTCGAGCCACACGCGCTGGACGAGGTCGAACGCGTTGTAGGTCGCCGCGTGTCCCATGTGGGTGGCGTCGTACGGCGTGATGCCGCAGACGTAGATACGGGCGACGGGACCGGGGTCGAGGGCCACCCGTCCGCCGGTCGCGGTGTCGTGGATCCTCAGGTCGCGGCCCTGACCAGGCAGGGCGGGGACCTCAGAAGCGGGCCATCCATGCATGCCTTGAGCGTAACCGGACGCATGTTCCGCATACGAACCGGAGGGGCCTCTCTGGCCGGAAAGGCGGTCTTGCACTCCGCGGCCGGATGTGCAAGAAGACAGCGGCGGTTGGGCGGCCGACGGCACCCCGGATCAGACCGGCGGCCAGGGAATCGCCGGCCACTCCCCGCTCGGCTCCGGGTGCCGCCCGCCGCGCAACAGCCCCTCGATCCGCGCCCGCAACGCCGTGAGCTCGGCGTCCGCGATCAGTTCGGCCATCCGGGCGGCGAGCGGCGCACCCTCGTCCAGCGCCGCCCGGAGGCCGCGCAGCACCCCCAGCGCCTCGTCGGTCAGCGGCTCGCCGGCCCAGCCCCACAGCAGGGTGCGCAGCTTGTCGGCCGAGTTGAACGTCACACCGTGGTCGATCGCGAAGAACGCGCCACCGGCGCCCGGCAACAGGTGCCCGCCCTTGCGGTCCCCGTTGTTGATCACCGCGTCCAGGACGGCGAGCCGGCGCAGCCGCGGGTGGTCGGCGTGGACCAGCAGCGCGGTGCGGCCCGCGCCGATGTCCGCGCGGCCGACCGCCTTCCACCCCGGCTCCGGCTCGTCCTCGGCCACCAGCGCCAGCAGTTCGGGCGCCTCGTCGCCGTCGCCGGGCGGGGCTATCCACTCCTGCACCATGCCGGTGCCGTACGGGCCGTCCCGCAGCACCGTGGTCGGGATCAGGTCCCAGCCGCAGGCCCGGGCGATCTCGTAGGCGGCGACCTCGCGCTGGGCGAGCGTGCCGTCCGGGAAGTCCCACAGCGGGCGCTCGCCGGCGACCGGCTTGTAGACACAGTCGGCGCTGCGCCCGTCGAGTTCGACGGTGCAGTAGAGGACGGCGTTGGAGGCGTCCGGAATCCGGCCGCGGACGGTCAGCTCGCCGTCGGCGAGCAGCGCCGGGGCCAGGCTCCCCACGGGCTCCCGGGCGGCCGCCGCGGCGGGCGGGTCCGCGGGGCCGGGCACCGGTTCGACGGTGGGCTCCATGGGGCTCAGGCGTCCCGCCGGTATCCGTTCTGACGCGGACATACATGTCCCTCCGGGTCGAGCGGCAGGCTGCACAACGGGCACGGCGGGCGGCCGGCGTTGACCACGTCCAGCGCCCGCTTGGCGAACGCCCGCGCCATGGTGCCGGTCAGTCGCACCCGCAGCATCGGCGGGCCGTTCTCGTCGTCCTGGAGCAGCCGCTCCTCGGCGTCGGCAAGGTCCTCGTCGCTGTCGGCCTCCAGCTCCACCAGCGCCTGGGCCTCGACGATCATGCGCTCGTCCTCGCCGTCCCAGGCCAGCGCCATGGTACCGACCCGGAACTCCTCCTCCACCGGCGTCTGGAGCGGCGCGGTGTCGGACATCTCGGTCGGGGAGACCGCGGGCACCGGGGCGCTGCCGCCGCTGCGCCGGACCACCTCGTCCAACAACTCGTCGATCCGCTCGGCGAGCGCCGCCACCTGGGTCTTCTCCAGCGCGACGCTGGTGATGCGGCCGGCCGCGGCGGCCTGGAGGAAGAAGCTACGGCGGCCAGGCAGCCCGACCGTACCGGCCACGAAGCGGTCCGGGAGGTCGTAGAAGAACACCTGACGGGACAACGTCCTGCTCCGATTGTCTCGACTGCTTGGGTCAGTGCGGTCGCTGCGTCCTCAAGGTCAACTGCGCGGATCACAGGGGCGTCGCGGGCAGCGCCGTCGCACCACCCTACTGCGCCCGCTGATCACGCTGCGCCCGCACCGCCCCCGATGGCCGCGTCCCGCTCGCTCCCGGCCCCGCCGCCGTCCTCGCGGGGCACCAGCGACGCGAGGTCACCGGTGTCGCCGAGCCGCACGAGGTAGGGGCGCAGCCGGGTGTAGCGGATCACGGTCACCGAGCACGGCTCCACGGAGATCCGCTGGAAGAGGTCGAGGTGCATGCCGAGGGCGTCGGCGACCAGGGACTTGATGATGTCACCGTGCGAGCACATCAGGTAGGTCGCCTCGGCACCGTCGGACTCCTCGACCCGGGCGTTCCAGTCCCGGACCGCGGCCACCGCCCGGTCCTGCATCTCCCGCATCGCCTCGCCACCGGGGAAGGCGGCCGCGGTGGGGTGCTGCTGGACGGCCTCCATCAGCGGCTCGTCGGCCAGTTCGGCCAACTTGCGGCCGGTCCAGTCGCCGTAGTCGCACTCGGAGATCCGCTCGTCGGGCGCCAGCCGCAGCCCGGGGCGGGCGTCGAGCAGCGGCCCCAGGGTCTCCCGGCAGCGCTGCAACGGGCTGGAGACGGCCACGGCCAGCGGGATCCCCGCGAGCCGGGCGGGCAGCGCCGCGGCCTGGGCGGCGCCCCGTTCGTCGAGGGCCACGTTGGGGGTCCGTCCGGCGAGCACCCCGGCGGTGTTGGCGGTGGAGCGGCCGTGCCGCACCAGGATCAGCGTGGGCATGCCCGCCACCCTAGGCCCTCCCGTCACCACCGTGCCCCCGGCCCCGCTCCGGGTCCGTTTCCCTGGCAAGGGCCCCCGCCGCGGGCGAGAATGCCGATGTGATCGTCGACTTCGCCCTCTACCGCGAGGGCCGCCGCCAGGAATGCCGGGCGGACGTCTCCCGCGCCCTGGACGCGGCGCGACGGACCGGTCGGGACTTCCTGTGGCTCGGCATGCACGAACCCACCCAGGACGAGTTCGACCAGGTCAGCAGCGATTTCGGGCTGCATCCGCTGGCCGTGGAGGACGCCTTGAAGGCGCACCAGCGGCCGAAGCTGGAGGTCTACGACGACTCGCTGTTCATGGTGCTCAAGCCGATCACCTACGACGTGGCGGCGGACACCGTGACCGCGTCGGAACTGATGGTCTTCGTCGGCGACTCGTTCGTGGTCACCGTCCGGCACGGTGCGGCCAGCCCGCTGGCGGCGGTCCGGCAACGGCTGGAGCGGCACCCGGAGATCATGCGGCACGGCCCGGGGGCGGTGCTGTACGCGGTGAGCGACGCGGTGGTGGACCACTACGTCGAGGTCGGCGCCGAACTCCAGGGGGACCTGGAGGAGTTGGAGGCCGAGGCGTTCGCGCCGGTCCGCCGGGAGTCCCGGAACACCGCCGCCCAGATCTACGCGTTCAAACGGGAGATCCTCGAATTCCGGCGCGCCACCGTCCCGTTGGCCGACCCCCTGTCCCGTCTCCAGGGCTCCGGCGTGCCGTTCGTGCACGATCACGCCCGGCCGTTCTTCCGGGACGTCGGCGACCATCTGACCCGCGTCAACGAGCAGGTGGAGGGCCTGGATCGGCTGCTGTCGGACATCCTGGCCGCCCATCTGGCGCAGATGGGGGTCCAACAGAACGACGACATGCGCAAGATCTCGTCGTGGGCGGCGCTGGCCGCGGTGCCGACGCTGATCGCGGGCATCTACGGCATGAACTTCGCCGACATGCCGGAGCTGAAGTGGCCGCTGGGCTATCCCGTGATCCTGCTGTTGATGGCCGCCATCGAGGTCTCGCTGTACCGGCTGTTCAAGCGCCGCGGCTGGCTCTGAGGGAGCGCGAGGGGCCGGTGCGTCAGGCGAACTCCGGTGCGGAGGCGGCCGGTCCGCCGAGCGCGTCGCGCCGCTCGGGCATCCGGAGGCTGACCATCCGCCGCCAGCCGAGCAGCCGCTCGTAGCCGTAGACCGCCAGGATGCCGACCCTGAGCAGCGCGGACCTGGCCGCCGGCCACCCCAGGATGCGGCCCATGTGCGCCATCACGGCCAGGCTGACGTCCCGGTGGACGGCGATCTCGGCCAGCGCGCACTCCCGCAGGGCCCGTTGGATGCGCCGCCCGTGACCGGCCCGGGCCAGCCGCAGCAACTCCTCGTGGCAGTAGGCGAGATGATTCTCCTCGTCCTGGCAGATCATCCGGACCGCCTTGCCGACCTCGGGGTGGTCGCCGAAGAACCGGCGCAGCAGCAGGAGCTGTTCGGCGGCGCGCTGCTCGGTGACCCGGCTGTGCGCGAGGTAGGTGACCACGTCCCGCTCGTCGAGCGGCTCGTCGCGGCGGAGCTTGTCGTGGGTCAGGCCGATGCCCCGCCGCTCCAGCAGCATGGTGTAGTCGGTGGCCGCGGGGACCTCGACGGGCGTCAGTCCGCGCCGGCGCAGCAGGGCGCGGAAGATCCGGCCGTGCTTGTCCTCGTCGGCGCCGTGCCGGGCGACCTTGGGCGCCAAGTCCCGCTGGGATTCCGGGAGCAGCGCGGCGATCCGACCGTTCTCCCACCCTCCCTGGGACTCCCCGCTGGCCGCGATGGAGCAGAACAGGCGGTAGGAGTCGTCGTGGTCGACGATCTCCTGGAACAGGCTCCTGGCCGAGAACATCAGCGTCACCTCCGAACGGACACACCCGTGAAGGGCAAGTCCAGTGCGGTGCTCGGCCGCCGGCAACCGGGGGCCCGGCCCGCTGCGCCCGTTCGCCTGATGCCGCCGGGGCGGGCCCCGTAACCCGCCCGTCCTTCGGGACGTTGAGTTCCGTGACGGCCGTGGCGGGGAAGACCCCCGAGCCCCCACCACGGCCGTAGAGCTCCCGCCCGGCGCCGATGCGCCGGGCTTTCGGCGTCCGCGGGGGCCCTGCGACCTACGCCAGTCCGGCCCGCTCCAGGGCCTCGGTGCCGGCGCGCAGCGAGGCCACCCGCTCCTCCAGGGTGAAGCCGGCCGGCGCCAGCGTCAGGGTGGTCACCCCGGCCGCCGCGTACGCCTGCATCCGCTCGGCGATCCGGTCGACCGAACCCAGCAGCGTGGTCTGGTCGATCAGCCGCTCCGGGATGGCCGCGGCCGCGCCGTTCTTGTCCCCGGACAGGTACTTGTCCTGGATCTCGGCGGCCTCCTTCTCGTATCCCATCCGCTGCGCGAGCTGGTTGTAGAAGTTCTGCTTGCGGCTGCCCATGCCGCCGACGTACAGCGCGGTGTACGGGCGGAACTGGTCGGCGAGGCCGCTGACGTCCTTGTCCTCGCCGACGGCCAGCGGGAGGGTCGGGCAGACGTCGAAGCCGTCCATGGTCTTCCCGGCCGCCTCCCGGCCCGCCCGCAGGTGGGAGAGGGCGGTCTCCTCCAGGTGGTCGGCGGAGGGGAAGATCAGCAGGGCGCCGTCGGCGATCTCGCCGGTCTGCTGGAGGTTCTTGGGGCCGATGGCGGCGATGTAGAGCGGGATGTGCTCGCGCTGCGGGTGGACGGTGAGCTTCAGCGGCTTGCCGGGACCGCCCGGCAGCGGCAGCGTCCAGTGCGCGCCCTCGTAGGAGAGCCGCTCGCGGGTCATCGCCTTGCGGACGATCTCCACGTACTCCCGCGTGCGGGCCAGCGGCTTGTCGAACTTCACGCCGTACCAGCCCTCGGAGACCTGCGGGCCGGAGACGCCCAGGCCGAGCCGGAAGCGGCCGCCGGAGAGCGAGTCCAGGGTCGCCGCGGTCATCGCGGTCATCGCGGGCGTGCGGGCCGGGATCTGGAAGATCGCCGAGCCGACGTCGATCCGCTCGGTCTGCGCGGCCACCCAGGAGAGCACCGTGGGGGCGTCGGAACCGTACGCCTCGGCCGCCCAACAGACCGCATAGCCGAGGCGGTCGGCCTCCTGCGCCACCGCGAGATTGTCGGAGTCCATCCCGGCGCCCCAGTAGCCGAGGTTGATACCAAGCCTCATGCCGCTCCCCTTACCGATCAGTAACGTCGCTGTTCCGGGGACTCTAGCGCGCGGGTGCGGTCGTCGTCACCGGCGGGCCGCGAGCTGTGGACAACGGCCGGCAGCCCGACCGTTGTCCACAGGTCCCCTGATCGCAGGGCACGGCGCGTAGTGTCGGGCCCATGGAGCAAAGGCACCTCGGCCGCACGGGTCTGCGCGTCTCCCGGCTCGGACTGGGCACGTTGAACTGGGCCCGCGACACCGGCGAGCAGGACGCCGCCGAGCAGCTCAAGACCTTCTGGGAAGCCGGCGGCACCCTCGTCGACACCGCCGACATCTACGCCGACGGCGGCGCCGAGTACCTCCTCGGCCGCCTCCTGGAGGGCCTGGTCCCGCGGCAGGACCTGGTGATCGCCACCAAGGCCGGCAGCGTCCTCGCGGCCGACCGCCGGGTCGACGGCTCGCGCCGCCATCTGCTCGCCGCCCTGGACGCCTCCCTGGCCCGTCTGGGCACCGACCACGTCGACCTCTGGCAGCTGCACTCCTTCGACCCGGGCACGCCGTTGGAGGAGACCCTCCAGGCGCTCGACCAGGCGGTGGCCACCGGCCGGGCGCGCTATGTGGGCGTCTCGAACTTCTCCGGCTGGCAGCTCGCCAAGGCCGCCACCTGGCAGTCGGCCGCCCCCGGCGTGCGCACCGCGCTGGCGAGCACGCAGATGGAATACTCCCTCCTCCAGCGCGGCGTCGAGCGCGAAGTGCTGCCCGCCGCCCGGGACTTGGGGCTGGGCCTGCTCCCGTCGTCCCCGCTGGGCCGCGGGGTGCTCACCGCCAAGTACCGCCACGCCACCCCGGCCGACTCCCGCGGCGCCTCGGAGCACCTCGCGGCCTTCGTGGCGCCGTATTTGGACGAGACCGCGAGCCGGGTCGTGGACGCGGTCGCCACCGCCGCCGACGGGTTGGCGGTCACGCCCCTCCACGTCGCGCTCGCCTGGGTCCGGGACCGCCCCGGCGTCAGCGCGCCGATCCTCGGCGCCCGCACGGTGCAGCAGCTCAGAGCCTCGTTGTCAGTGGAGGCGCTTAGTCTTCCTGACGAGATCCGCCGGGCGCTGGACGACGTGTCGGCCCCGGTGCACCACTATCCCGACCACGACTGGAGCACGCTGTGAGTACCGACCGCGCCGGCGACAACCCGCCCGAGCAGAAGGCAGCCGTCCCCGGCGGCCGGGCGGGCGACGGGGACGGCGGCGCGCCGCAGCCCGGCCCCGCCGCGTCCGTGGCGGCGCTGGCGGCGGCGGTGCGGGCCGTGGAGAGCGGGGAGCGTGCCGCCGCGTCGTTCTTCGCCGAGGCCCCGCGGGGCGGCGCGGCCCCGGCCGCCCGCCCGAAGCCGTCCGGCGCCGAGGGCTCCGGCCGGGCCCCGCAGCCCGCGCCGGCGGCCCCGGCACCCGCGGCGGCCGGGCAGCGACCTGACGGACCGTCCGGCGGGCCCGGCCCGTCCCGTCCCACCGGGCCCGACGCCGGCGCCCCGCAGCCCCCGGCCGGCCCCGCGGTCCCGGTGGCCCGTCCCGCCGTCCCGACGGGGCCCGGCGTCGAGGGCGTCCGTCGGGTGCTGGCCGCCGGCGGCGCCCCCGAGGCGCTGGCGGAGAAGGCCGCGGAGGCGCTCGGCCAGCAGGCCGCGGAGGCGCTGGCCGAGGATCCCTGGCAGTTGCTCGCGGTGCCCGGCGTCCGCCCCGAGCAGGCCGACGGCTTCGCCCGCGCGCTGCTCGGCGCCGCCTGCGGGCCGGGCGACGAGCGGCGCGCCCAGGCGCTGATCGGCTGGTTGCTGGAGCAGGCCGCGCTCGCCGGCCACTCCGCCCTGGAGGCGTCCGCGCTGCGCGCCGCCCTCGCCCAACGCTCCGTGCCCGACCCGGACGAGGCCCTCCAGAGCGCCATCGCGGACGGCGCGGTGCTGGTGTTCCAGGACGCGCTGGAGACCCCGGGCCGCCCCCGGAGCGCCGCGGACGAGGACGACGAGGAGGAGCGGCCGGTCCGCGTGCTGCTCGGCCTGGACCGGCTCGCCATGGCCGAGGAGAGCGTCGCCGACGGCCTGGCCCGGCTGCTCAACACCTTCGAGCCACCGGCGGACGAGGCGCCGGCCGGCACCGCTGACGACGCCACGGACGACGAGGCGCAGGACGCCGCGGACGACGGCGCGGAGGGCGACCGGCCCGAGGGCGGCGGCGCCGGCGCGCCGCCCCGTCCCTCCTCCGCCGCCTGGGAGACCGCCGCCGCGGCCGCCCCCTCGCCCTCCGCCGCGGAGCTGATCCGGGCCGCTGCCCAGAGCGGCCTGGTGGCCCACACCGGCGGCGAGGCGGCCCGCGCCGAGCCCGCCGCGCTGCTCGCCGCCGCCCGCGGCCTCGGTCTGCGGGCCGTCGGCGCCGCCCACACCCCCGACGGCCGCCGGCGGCTGGCCGATCAGCTCGCGGCGTCCGCCGCGGCGGACGCCGCGGTGACCGTCGCCGGCCTGCTGTCCGGCCAGGAGGGCCCGGGCCGGGACGCGGACGGCGCCCTCGCGCTCGATCTGCTGGTGGTCCTGGACGCCCCGCAGTTGGACCTGGAGACCGCCGCCCTGCTGGTGGAGTCGCTGGCCGACGGCGCCCGCCTGGTGCTCAGCGGCGACCCGGGCGTGCTCTGGTCCGCGGGCCCCGGGCGGCTCTTCGCGGACGTCCTCCAGGCGCGGTGCTGCCCCCAGGTCGCCTCCCGCACCCCGGACTTCGGCCCGATCGGCGAGCTGGTGTCGGGCATCGGCATCGGCGAGCTGAGCCCGCCCGAGGCGCCCGGCAAGGAGGTGGTGATCGTCCCCGTCCGGGACGCCGGCGAGGCGGTGCACCGCACGGTCCAGTTGGTCGCCGACTCGGTGCCCAGGGCACTGGGCGTCCCCGCGGAGCAGACGCAGGTCATCACGGTCGGCCACGGCGGCGCGGCCGGCACCCGCGCGCTCAACTCCGCGCTCAAGGAACGCCTCAACCCCGGCCCCGGCCGGTTCGGCGGCTTCGACCCGGGCGACCGCATCGCCTACTCCTCCGCGCTGGGCCGTACGCTCACGGGCACCGTCACCGGCGCCGACACCGACGGCCTGCACCTCGACTGCGACGGCACCGCCGTGGTCGTCCCGCGCGAGCAGGTCGGCTCCGGCGCGGTCCGGCACGGCTGGGCGCTCACCGCGCACCAGGCGGCCGGCCGGCGCTGGCCCGCCGCGGTGGTGGTGCTCCCCGGCGACGCCGCCGGCGGCCTGACCCGCTCCTGGGCCTACACCGCCTTCGGCCGCGGCGAGCGCCATCTGTCGGTCGTCCAGGGCGTGGAGCAGGCGCTGGCCCGCGCGGTCGCCGAGGTGCCCGCCAAGGAGCGCACCACCCGGCTGCGGACGCTGCTGCGGCTCCAGGCCGAGGAGCAGGCGGCGGACGGCGCGACGGACTGACCGCACCGCCCGCGGGGCGCCGGCCCGTTGGCCGTCGCCCCGCGGGCACGCCGCGCCGTGCCTCGGCGGCGGCCGTGCCTCACCGACTCCGGTCGGCCGGCTCCAACAGATCGTCGTCGCCGTCGTCGTCGAGCTCCTCGTCGAAGACCGAGCTGACGTCGAAGCGGCACACCACCCGCTGCGGATCGGCCTGGTCGAACGGCGCGGACAGCCACTCCCCCGGCTCGGTCGGCTCGTCGACGGCCGCCACCCACAGCGTGGAGTCGCCCTCCTCCAGGCCGAACTCCTTGTGCCGGGAGGCGATCTCGTCCGGTTCGTACTCCCCGAAGAGCACCCCGAGCGCGGCGTAGACGCTGCTGCCCACCAGCGCGGCGGCGTCCGGGGCGTTGCCCGTCGCGTCGTCGGCTGCGTCCGGGTCCAGGGCCGCGATGCGCTGTGCCTGATGCAGCAGGCGCTGCGGCTTGGCGACGGTGTAGTCGCGCCGGATGAGCACGCTCAGCGCGCTCGGCTCCTCGGGACCCGCATAGGCGGGCAGGGTGTCGTTCCCGGGGATCTCGAAGGGGGTGACCTCGTCGTAGGTGTCGTAGAGCAGCTCGTCATAGCGCTCGGCAGCCGCGGCGAGTTCGTCGAACGCGGCGTAGACGGCGGGATCGTCCGCCCCCGCGCGGCGTTCGACCGCGTCGAGGTGACGGTCCAGCGCGGCTTTGACCGCCTCAGCGGCGGCACGTACCTCGGCAGCGGAAGGCTGCGCAGCATCAGACATAGTGCAGACGCTATCCGTACCGGGGCCGGTCCCGCACAATAGATGCGATGCCGGAATACGAATTCTGCGATGTGTACGTGCCTCGGGGTGTCTCCCGCAAGGCCACCACCCGCCTGCTCACCGACCATGCCGAGTACGGACACTGGGAGTTGGACCGACTTCGGCTCAATCCCGACGGCAGTCGGCGGGTTCGGCTGCGCCGCCGGATCATCCGGCAGCCGCGTCCGACGTGGTGAGCACGGGCCGCGCGTGAGAACGGGAGAGCGGGCCCCGTCGGGGACGGGGCCCGCTCCGTCATGCGGTCACCGGACGCCGGCGATCACCTACCGGCAGTACGCGCCCGGCGGTAGAGGACCGCGCCGCCCAGCAGCATCCCGGCGCTGAGCGGAACCGCGTAACCCAGCGCCCCGGCACCGGTCTGGGCGAGCTGCGGCGCGTGCCGCTCACTCCGCCGCGGGGTGCTGACGACCTCGGTGTGCGGTGCGCGCCCGGTCTGCGTCCGCACCCCCGGGGCCTCCGGCACGGCAGACCGCGGCTCGTGCGGGCTGCCGGGGTGGTGCGGGCGCTCCGGCTGGACCGGGTGTGCCGGTTGGACCGGGTGTGCCGGGTGTGCCGGGTGTGCCGGGTGCGCCTGGTGAACCGGCTGCTCCGGCTTCCCGTTCTGCGGGTGCCCGGGGTGCTCCGGGGTGCCGTGGTCAGGGGGCTGGTGACCCCGCTCCGGCGGCTGCCCGGGCCCCGACGGGTGACCGGGGTGGTGCGGGTAACCCGGGCTCGTCGGCGAGACGTTGGCGCAGTCGTTGCCGAACGCGGGGTTCAGCGCGCCGACCACGTCGACGCTGTTGCCGCACACGTTGACCGGGACATCGATCGGTGCCTGGACGACGTTGCCGGAGCCGACGCCCGGCGAGTTGGTCGCCCCGCCCGCGGCGGTGGCGCCGCCGTGTCCGCCGGCCGTCCGCCGGTGCTTGCCCCCCTGGTCGTGTTCACGACCCTGTCCTGCGTGGTGACCGTGTCCGTGGTGCCCACCCGACACGTTCGCGCACGTGTTGCCGAACGCAGGGTTCAACAGCCCGACCACGTCGACGGTGTTGCCGCACACGTTGACCGGGACGTCGATCGGCGCCTGGACGACGTTGCCGGAGCCGACGCCCGGCGAATGCGCCGCGCCACCCGCGGCCACGGAGTCCGCGTGTGCGTACCCAGCGGCCATGGCGAGCACGCCGCCTGCGGCCGCCATGGTGATCAGGCCTTTTCTTGCGACCTGCCTCATACTTTTCCCCTGCCTTGTGCCTTGCCGGAATGCCGGCGGATGGCAGTCCGTGGAATCACTCTCCGCGGACCGTCTCGTGAGGAGGTTCACCCGCCCGCGAAAATACCCAGAGGCTCCGGAACGCCCAGGGGGCATTCCGGAGCCATACCGGGCCGGCCCTCACGGGGCCGGATACGCCATCGCTAACGTCAGCCGTTCGCGCAGGTGTTGCCGAAGGACGGGTTCAGCAGGCCGACCACGGAGACCGTGTTGCCGCAGATGTTCGCCGGAACGTGTACCGGCGCCTGAACGACGTTGCCGGAGAGCACACCCGGGGAGTGCACCGCGGCACCGTGGGCTCCGGAGTCGGCAACGGCCAGGCCGGCACCGGTGAGTACGAGACCACCGGCGACCGCAACGGCGGCGACGACCTTCTTGATCATGGTTCCTCCTTGTAGGCAATGCGGTCCCAGCCGCGGACCGCAACTACCTCAACGAAGCCGGGCCGTTGAAGCTACGAACACATCGCGACATTCACTCTTTCCGGCGAAGCCCACGCGAAAGGCAGGAAATTCGCGCCGACTTCGCTACTGCACGCCATGCGAAACTCGCCCGACCACCCCGGAAAACCGTTCCACCGCCGCCATTTGACGCCCGGGCACCCCGAACAGCCACACACCTCACGACGACACCCAACGGGCACCCAACGCGCACACGGCGACTCGCAACGCCCCACAACGACTCACACCGGCATCGCCAACTCGCCGACAGGCGCACGGAAAACGGTCAGCTCTGCTCGATGAACCGGTCGAGAACCCGCACGCCGAACTTCAACCCGTCCACCGGCACCCGCTCGTCCACACCGTGGAACATCCCCGCGAAGTCCAGCTCCGGCGGCAGCTTCAGCGGCGCGAAGCCGAACCCGCGGATGCCGAGGTCGTCGAAGGACTTGGCGTCCGTCCCCGCGGAGAGCATGTACGGCACGGCCCGCGCGATCGGGTCCTCGGCCTGGAGCGCCGACTGCATGGCGTCCACCAGGGCGCCGTCGAAGGTGGTCTCCAGCGCCTTGTCGGCGTGAACGTCCTCGCGCCTGACCCGCGGCCCCAGGATGCGGTCCAGGTCCGCCAGGAACTCCTCCTCGTAACCCGGCAGGAAGCGGCCGTCGACGTGCGCGGTGGCCTCGCCCGGGATCACGTTGACCTTGTAACCGGCGCCCAGCTGCGTGGGGTTGGCGGTGTTCCGCAGCGAGGCGCCGATCAGCTTGGCGATCCCGCCCAGCTTGGCCAGCGTCTCGTCCATGTTCTCCGGGTCCAGCTCGGTGCCCAGCGCGTCCCCGAGCTCGTCCAGGAAGGACCGCAGCGTCTTGGTCACCCGCACCGGGAAGTCGTACCGCCCCAACCGGCCGACCGCCTCGGACAGTTCGGTGATGGCGTTGTCCCGGTGGATCATCGAACCGTGCCCGGCCGTGCCGGCGACGGTCAGCTTCATCCAGTGCATGCCCTTCTGCGCGGTCTCCACCAGGTAGAGCCGGAGGTTCTCGTTGACGGTGAACGAGAACCCGCCGACCTCACTGATCGCCTCGGTCACCCCCTCGAACAGCTCGGGGTGGTTGTCGACGAGGTACCGCGCGCCGTAGGTGCCGCCGGCCTCCTCGTCCGCGAGGAACGCCAGCACGATGTCCCGCGGCGGCTTGCGCCCGGTGCGCAGCCGGTCCCGCACCACGGCCAGTGTCATCGCGTCCATGTCCTTCATGTCGACCGCGCCGCGGCCCCAGACGCACCCGTCCGCGATCTCCCCGGAGAACGGGTGGTGGGTCCAGTCGGCCGCGTTGGCCGGCACCACGTCGGTGTGCCCGTGGATCAACAGGGCCGGCCGCGAACGGTCCTCGCCCTCGATCCGCGCGACGGTCGAGGCGCGCCCCTTGTGCGACTCGAAGATCTGCGGCTCCAGGCCGACCTCGGCCAGCTTCTCGGCGACGTACTCGGCGGCGACCCGTTCCCCGGGCCCCGAGTGGTCGCCGTAGTTGCTGGTGTCCATCCTGATCAGGTCGCGGCACAGATCGACGACCTCGTCCTCGCCGGTGACCGTACGGGTCGGCTGCGACTGGCTCATGCTGAAACCTCGCTTCGCTCGGCCCCGCACGCGCGGGGCTCGCACCTCTCGATGGCTCTCCCCCGGCCCTCGGCCGGAGGGACCCCTCTGCCGCGCTCGCTCACAGTGCCTCCTCGTGCGTCACGACCGCGGTGCGCCCGAAAGTCTCCGCGGCGGGGTCCACCGCCATCCTCCACCCCGCGCCCGCTTCGCCCAAGGCCGCAATACTCCCGACATGCCCTGGTCACAGGCGTGCGTCCGCGTCCGGCCACCCGTGATCGACCACCCCCGAAGGTTTGCTATTGTTTTCCTCGTCGGAACGGCCCGGAGGCCGCAACGACAGACACCTTGTCCGGGTGGCGGAATGGCAGACGCGCTAGCTTGAGGTGCTAGTGCCCTTTATCGGGCGTGGGGGTTCAAGTCCCCCCTCGGACACTTACGCAGGTGCTGACTGATCCAGTCAGCACCTGCCGTGTTTTGTACGGACACATCGGCGCGGTCCGAGTTCGCCCTGCACCGGATGCCGCGAACGTCGACTGTCAGTGGCGGCGCTTACCGTGCGTCCATGAACGACGACCCACGAAAGCCGATCGCGGCTCAGCGCTCGATCCGTTCCGAAACCAGGGAGAACGCGACCCCTTCTGAGGGGTCGAGACCCAGGCCCCATGCGAAGCCGCAGGGCATCGCGCTGTATCACGACATGCGGGTCGAAGAGGACTTCACCAAGTGCGCCAACCGCCTCTTCTCGATCCTCAAGAAAGCCGCGGCAACGAGGCCCGGCGTCCCGCGCCTCCTCCACCTCGACGTCCAGGGGCACCGCAACGCCGCCGGCGGCTACGACGCCGATGCCTTGGAGATCATCCACGAGTTCCTGCTGGGATTTCTCGGCCCGTATCTCACGGAGATCAGCACGCCGCTCTACCAGGCGAGGAACCCCGAGCCACAGCGTGAGGACATCCCCGACGTCCTGAACATACGAGACCGCGAACGTGAACACGCTTACGACCACCGCGAGTTACGCGTGCGCAACCGGGAGAGCCAGCCCGACCAGCGCCGGACCAGGCCCTCGGCCCGGGCCATCGCCGACTACCTCGGTCTTGATGAGCCGATCTGCCTGGTCTGCTGGCAGGCGCCCGTGGAAAGGGCCCATGTGGTCCCGGAGTCGCTCGGCGGTTCCAACGATGTGCGCAACTTCGCCCTCCTCTGCCCGCACCACCACCGCGAGGCGCCCGATGTCGCGGACGCCGAGGCCTTCTGGTCCTGGGTCGACTACGCCTGTGAACGCGACGGTCATATGAAGTGGGAGGGCGTGAAGCCGGAGTTCCTGGCGACGGCGGAACGCGTCGGCCTCCGCATCGAGACGTCCGGACCGGCGCGGAAGAGCTTGCACCATTTCGACCAGGTCCGTGGCGAACTCGTGCGTCACTACGGCTGGCGCCTGGAGGACTTCGCCGGCGGCGACCACTGGGGAGCGCTGATGAAGGAGTTCCACACGGTGATGGACGCGGCGACCAGCACTCACTTCAACGTCGCCAAGAAGGCGTCTACCGAGGCATGGGCGTTCGAAGTGGCCCGCAGACGCCTGAGAGACGGAGTCGTGGAACACAAGGCCGGTGATGACCGGCCGGCGGCGGTGTCCAGTCGTCCGTCGGTTGAGTTGGCGGAACGAACGGTGCGGAAGTCGTCTGACAGCGGTGGTGCGCGGAGCCTGGTCGATGCCGCACGGCGTGCCGACATCGCGATCGAGGCGGCGGCGCTCGTGCGCGACCTCATCGGTTCGTCGGGGGTTTCCAGCGCCGAGGAGATACTGCGGGGTATCAAGGAGGAGGTGGCGGACCGTACCACGCAACTGGAGCGGCTGACTGATGAGTTGATGGGGCACACGGACTGCCGGCACCGCGGCCACGCCATCGCCAGGATCGGGGCCGCGCCCTGGCGCCACATCGCCGCGGAGCCCATGTCCCGTGGCTGTCGTGCCGCCAGTTTCGACCGCGACGGCACTTGGGACGATTCCCTCGACCGGGCGTGGAAAGCGAGCCCGCCGAAGGCGGGGCGGTGAGGCGTTGCCTCGTTGCGTGCGTACCGGCGGGCTGGGAATTTCCGGTGCGGGGGCCTCGGGTGCGTGCGTAGGGTGCCCCCGTTCGTGGACGGTGAGAGGGGCCTGGGGTGTTGATTTTCGATGCGGATGACACGTTGTGGGAGAACAACGTGATCTTTGAGCGGGTTATTGCGGAGTTCACGGGGTGGTTGGCGGGGCCGGGGATGGGGCGGGGGGCGGTGCGGGAGGTGTTGGACGGGATCGAGGCGGCGAACGCGGTGACGTTGGGGTACGGGAGCAAGGTGTTCCTGCGGAGCCTCGGGGAGTGTGTGGAGCGGGTGCGGGGGCGGGCGGTGACGGCGGCGGAGCGGGCGCGGATCGCCGGGTGGGGGGCGGCGTTCGCGGGGGATCGGGTGGAGTTGATCGCCGGGGTGGCGGAGACGCTGGCGGAGTTGGCGGGGCGGCACGAGTTGCTGTTGTTGACCAAGGGGGATCGGGAGGAGCAGCAGCGGAAGGTGGACGCGTCGGGGCTGACGGGGCACTTCCGGGGGGTGCACATCGTGCCGGAGAAGAACGTGGCCACGTATGCGGAGCTGACGCGGGCCTACGGGCTGGCGCCGGAGCGGACGTGGATGATCGGGAACTCCCCGAAGTCGGACATCCTGCCGGCCCGTTCGGCGGGGCTGAACGCGGTCTTCATCCCGCACGACCACACCTGGGTGCTGGAGCACGAGGAGTTGGATCCGGGGGACGAGAAGGTGTTGCGGTTGGGGGCGTTCGGGGAGTTGGTGCGGCACTTCTGAGGGCGGGGACGGGACGCGCCGGTCGGCCCGGAGGGGCCGACCGGCCGGCGGTCAGAGCGGGGTGGTGGCGGTGAGTTCGCCGGGGTCGAGGGTCAGCCAGCGGGTGAGGGAGAGCTCGCGGAGGAAGTGCGGGTCGTGGCTGACCACGAGGAGGGCGCCCTCGTAGGAGTGCAGGGCGGTCACCAGGCGGCGGACGGAGGACATGTCGAGGTTGTTGGTCGGTTCGTCGAGGAGCAGGAGTTGGGGGGCCGGCTCGGCGAGCATCAGGGCGCCCAGGGCGGCCCGGAAGCGTTCGCCGCCGGAGAGGGTGCCGGCCCGCTGGTCGGCGCGGGCGCCCTTGAAGAGGAAGCGGGCGAGGCGGGCGCGGATGCGGTTGTTGGTGGCGTCGGGGGCGTAGCGGGCGACGTTCTCGACGACGGTGAGGTCGTCGTCGAGGACCTCGTCGAGGCGCTGCGGCAGGAAGCGGTGCGGGACGTGGACCTCCGCGGTGCCGGCGGCCGGCGGCAGTTCGCCGGTGACGGTGCGCAGCAGGGTGGTCTTGCCGGAGCCGTTGCGGCCGGTGACGGCGATCCGTTCGGGGCCGCGCACGTCCAGGTCGGCGCGGGTGCCGTGGCGGGTGCGCAGGCCGGTGAGGGTGAGGACGGTGCGGCCCGGGGGGACGGCGGTGTGCGGGAGGTCGATGCGGATCTCGTCGTCGTCGCGGACCGCCTCGACGGCCTCGCCCAGCCGGTCCTTGGCCTCTTGGAGGCGTTCGGTGTGCAGGGCGCGGTGTTTGCCGGCCGAGACCTGGGCCTCCCGCTTGCGGAGGTTCATGACGATCTTGGGTTCGCGCTTCTGCGCGTACATCTTGTTGCCATAGCGGACCCGGCGGGCCAACTTGACCTGGGCCTCGGACAGTTCGCGCTGCTGGCGGGCGACATCGGCCTCGGCGGCGCGCACCGTCCGCTCGGCGGCCTCCTGCTCGACGGCGAGGGCCTGTTCGTAGGCGGTGAAGTTGCCGCCGTACCAGTGGACGCCCACCCGTCGCCCACCACCACCCTCGGCCGAGGCGCTGCGCGCCGCCCCTCCCGTCACGCGCAGGTCGGCGATCCGGTCGACGCGTTCGAGGAGTTCGCGGTCGTGGCTGACGACGAGGAGGACGCCGGACCAGGCGGCGACCGCGTCGTAGAGGCGACGGCGGGCGGGCCGGTCGAGGTTGTTGGTGGGCTCGTCGAGGAGCAGGACGTCGGGGCGGCGGAGCAGCAGGGCGGCCAGGCGGAGCAGGACGGACTCGCCGCCGGAGACCTCGCCGATGGTGCGGTCGAGTTCGAGGGCGGACAGGCCGAGTTGGTCGAGGGTGGCGCGGGCGCGCTCCTCGACGTCCCAGTCGTCGCCGACGGCGGTGAAGTGCTCCTCACCGGGGTCGCCGTTCTCGATGGCGTGCAGGGCGGCGCGGGTGGCGGCGATGCCGAGCGCCTCGTCGACCTTGAGGTGGGTGTCGAGGGAGGCGTGCTGCGGGAGGTAGCCGACCTCGCCGACGGCCTTGACGCTGCCGGCGGTCGGGGTCAGCTCGCCGGCGATCAGCTTCAACAGGGTCGACTTTCCCGACCCGTTGAGGCCGACCAGACCGGTGCGGCCGGGGCCGACGGAGAACTGGAAGCCGTCCAGGACGGGGGTGCCGTCGGGCCAGGCGAAGCCGGTGTCGGTGCAGACGACGGCCGCGGCGGGGCTGGTGGCGGGCTTTGACATGCGGGTCTCCTGGGAGGTGTGCGCGAGGTGGGGTGCGAACTGCGCAGAGGGAGACACCGCGACAGGGGCCGGGGTACGGGTACGCCGTGCGTACGCCGAGGTCACGGACGGGCCGCGCGGGGCTGGTTCGCTGGGCGAATCGCCGATCGCGGGCGCGGTGTCTTCCGGACCTCAGACGAGCAACGGCCTTCTCCTGTCGGGAGGGAACCCACCGGGACGCTGCCCGGGCGGGGTGGACGTCTACGACCGTAGAGGGTCGCGACCGGGAATGCAAACGCTATTTTCGTTGCGTTTGAGTCGGCGGAGGCTTGGCCGGGCCAGTTCGGCGCCTGCCCGTCGGGGGTGGGGCGGGCAGGCGCCGAGCCAGAAGCGCCCTAGAGCGCGCGAAGGCGGATGCGGGCGGGGCCGGTGGCCTGGAGGGTGATGCCGGCGGCGACCGGGACGTGCTGGTCGACGGCGGTCAGTTCGTAGGAGCGGAGCAGCGTCGCCAGGGCCAGGACGGACTCCAGCATCGAGAAGTGCTGGCCTATGCAGGCGCGCGGGCCGCCGCCGAACGGGAACCAGGCGTACCGGTGCCGCGCCGCCTCGCGTTCGGGGGTGAAGCGGTCCGGGTCGAACCGCTCGGGGTCCGTCCAGAGGCCCGGGTGGCGGTGGGTGACCCAGGGGGCGACGACGACGTCGGCGCCGGCCGGGAGGGGGAAGCCGGCGACCTCGGTGGCCGCCACGGCCCGCCGACTGACGATCGGCGCCGCCGGGTAGAGCCGCATGGACTCCTTCAACGCCCGGGTGAGCAGCGGCAGTTGGTCCAGGTCGGCGGCGGTGGGGGCGCGCTCGCCAAGGACCTCGGTCAACTCGGCGCGGACCCGGCCCTGTTCGTCGGGGTGGCGGGCGAGGAGGTGGAGGGCGAAGGCCATGGAGGTGGCGGTGGTCTCGTGGCCGGCCAGCAGGAATATCAGGACCTGTTCGCGGACCTCGGTGGCGTCCAGGGTGCCGTCCTCGTCGTTGCCGGCGGCGGCGAGCAGGGAGAGCAGGTCGTCGTGGTCGCCGGCCCCGGTGGCGCCGGCGGCCGTGCGGCGCTCGGCGACGATGCGGTCGCACAGCGCGTTGAGTTCGGCGGTGACCCGGCGGTTGTGGAGGTTCCTGGGGGTGGGCCAGTCGCGCGGGAACTTCAGGGGGGTGTAGGCGCGGCTGACGACGTAGTCGTTGATCACCGGGGCGCAGCGGTGGATGGCGTCGACCGCGGCCTCCACGTCGACGCCGAAGAGGATGCGGGCGACGGTGCGCAGGGCGAGCCGGTTCATCTCGGGGACGAGGTCGACCACGCCGTCCCCGACCGAGCGCCAGCGGGCGGTGACCGCGTCGGCCTCGGTGGTCACGGCCGAGGCGTAGCCGTCGACCCGGCGCTTGGTGAACAGCGGCTGCACCAGCCGGCGTTGCCGGAGGTAGTCGTCGTCCTGGCTGGTGAGCAGGCCGTTGCCGAACGACTGGCGGACCTCCTCGTAGAAGGGGTGGTCCTTGCGGAAGTTGGCGGCCTGGGTGGCGAGGATCTGCTGGGCGCCCTCGGGCGCGAAGACGGCGTAGAAGACGCTGCGGAGCCCGGGCGGGCCGGCCTCCAGCCGGACCACGTCGCCGTGTTCGCGCTGGGCGTCTAAGAAGGTGCTCAGGGGGTCGCGGCGCAGGTCGAGCAGGGAACCGATCACGGGCAGGCCGGCCGGGCCGGGGACCGTGGGTCGGACGGTGCTGGAGTTGGTCAGGGACATGCCCCGATCCCTATCCAGGAACGGCCGGGACATGTCGTGGCCCACCGTGGCGTGGGCAACGCGAGGGGCGGCGGGGACCTGAGGGGTGGATGGCCGGGAGCGGGCGGGCGGTGCGGCGCGGCCACGTAGCATGAACGCATGATCGAAAAGCGTTCCAGAGGGGCGGCGCGGGCCGCCGGGCGGCAGTGCCGGGTCACCGTCTGCCGCGGCTGCTGCTGCGGGGACGCGGCGAAGCTGCCGGGGGTCGACCACGCCGGGCAGATCCCCCGGCTGCGGGCGGCGCTTGAGGAGGCGGCGCCGGTCCGCGCCTCGGAGTGCCTGGACGTCTGCGACCAGGCGAACGTGGTCGTGGTGCAGCCGTCGCCGGCCGGGCGGGCCGCGGGCGGGCGGCCGGTGTGGCTGGGGCTGGTCAACGACGACGACGCGCTGGCGGACATCGCGGCCTGGATACGGGCCGGCGGGCCGGGGATCGCGGAGCCGCCCGGGGTGTTGGACCTCTATGCGTTCACGGTGTCGCGGCGGGTGCGGGAGCAGTTGGAGAAGTAGCGGGGCGGCCTCGCCGGGTGGCCGCACGGGGGCCTCTCCCCGGGCGGTGGTGGCTTCGGCGCGCGGGGGCGCGCGGGCGGGTGTTGGCTGGGGGTATGGGATCGCTCCTGCCGGGGCCGCCGCACCGCGTCCTGGTCGTCGCGGCCGACCCCGCGCGCGCCGCGGCCGTCGCCGACGGGCTGGCCCGCGCCGGCCACCCCACCGCCTGCGCCACCGACGCCTTCACCGCCCTCGACCTGGTCGCGGACTTCGCCCCGCACGCCGTCGTCCTCGATCCGGCGCTGCCCGGCATCGACGGGCTGGGGCTGCGCCGCCGGCTGGGGCGGGGTGACGGCAGACCGCCGGTCCCGGTGGTGCCGTTGACCGCGGAGGCCGAGGGGACCGCGGGGGTGCGGGAGTTGGTGGCACGGGTGAACGAGGCACTGGGCGGCGCCGGGGAGACGGGAGCGGCCGCCGGGGCCGGTGCCGTGCTGCGGATCGGGGAGCTGACCGTCGACCCCGGAGCCGGACGGGCGTCCCGCGGCGGCCGTGAACTCTCCCTGACCGCACACGAGTTGGCGCTGCTGGTGTTTCTGATGCGGCACCCAGGAAGGGTGTTCTCGCGGGAGCAACTGCTCAAGCGGGTCTGGGGGCGGGACTTCGGCGATCTGTCGGCGGTGGCCGCGCGGGTGGCGCGCCTCCAGGCCGAGCTCGCACCGGACCCGGCGGCGCCGCGGCTGCTGACGGAGGTGTGGGGGTCCGGTTACCGCCTCGATCCTGGGGGTGGCGAGGCGGCGGGGACGGGCATGACGGTCGGGGAGGCGATGGCGACGGATGGGGCGCCGTAGGACGCGGCGCGGGGTGGGTCGGGTCGGGTCGGGAGGCGCACGCGCACGCAGACCGAGCGGAATCGCAACTCCCCCGTATGCCAACGCCGTTGTGCCACCGGCGGCCAGGCGCTCACGGCGACGTGAGCAGGTCGTCGGCGGCCTCCGCGGCGTCCGGCCGTCGTGGCTGGTGGCGGGTCGGCAGGTCACGGGCGGTGCCAAGCGGCGAGGCGAGGAGGATCAGGGCGGCCAGCGGGACGCCGGCGGTGGTGATCCACATGGCCGTCCGGACGCCCAGTGCGGCGCCGAGGGCGCCGCCGAGCAGGGCGCCCAGCGGCAGCGTGCCGTAGTTGAGGAAGGCGGCACTGGCGGTCACCCGGCCGAGCAGTGCGGGCGGGCAGTACGCCTGTTGGAAGCCGGCCTTGAGGACGTTGCCGCCGACCACACCGACGGAGACGCCGAAGCTGCCGACGACGAACAGCGCGGCACCGGGCCCCGCGGTGGTGAGCGGGATGAGCAACGCCGTTGTCGGCAGGGCGAGTTCGAAGAGCAGGCTGGCGCGGGCGGTGCCGATCCGGGCGGCGGCGCGGCGGGCCGCGAAGGCGCCCGCGATGCCGCCGGTGCCGGCCACCGCCAGCAGGGTGCCGACGGTGCCCGGCGGCAGCCCGGCCTCGCGGACCAGGAAGACGGGCAGGATCGACTGGTATCCCATCAGGGCGAGGTTGGAGGCGGCGCCGAAGAGGGTCAGGGTGCGCAGCCAGACGTCCCCGGCCACCAGGCGCAGCCCCTCGGTGACCTCGGCGCGCAGCGGCCGCGCGGGGCGCTCGCCGGCGTCCGGGCGGGGTTCGCGGTGCCGGATGCCGAGCAGGCAGAGGACGGAGACCAGGAAGGTGGCGGCGTTGGCGAGCAACCCGTTGGCGGCGCCGGCGAGTTGGACCAGGAAACCGCCCGCGCCCTGGCCGACGAGTTGTGCCGCCGAGGCGCTGCCGTGCAGCTTGGCGTTGCCCTCGGGCTGGTCGGCGGGGGCCAGCAGCCCGGGGAGGTAGGCGCTGTAGGCGGTCTGGAAGACCACCGCGGCGGCGCCGCTCAGCAGGGCCGCGCCGGTCAACAGGCCGAGGCTCAGCCCGCCGCACCAGGCGACGACGGGGACGGCGGTGAACACCGCGGCCGACAGCGCGGCGGCGCCCAGCATCAGGGGCCGGCGGCGCGTCCGGTCCACCCAGACGCCGACCGGCAGCCCGATCAGCAGCCAGGGCAGCCAGCCGCAGGCGCTCAACAGCCCGACGGCGAAGGTGTCGGCGTGCAGGGCGGCGACGGCGGTCAGCGGCATCGCCACCCCGGTCACCGCGGCGCCAAACCTGCCCGCGGTCTCGCCGCACCACAGCAGCCGGAAGTCGCGGTGGCGCCGGAGCAGACCGCTCATCGCCCGGCCCGACCGGCGCCGTCCGGCCGGCCGGCATCGTCCGACCGGCCGTCGACGGCCGGTCCGTCGGTGCGGTCCGGGCGCGGCCTGCGGGGGAAGGACTGGAGTTGGACGATGACGGGCTGCGCGGCGCGGTCGACCGCGCCCGCGGCGGCGGCCCGGTGCCGGTTCACGACACTCTCCAACTCCGCGTTCAACGCGGTCAGTTGATCGGGCGTCAGGGTCAGGTCGTGCCACTGGGTGAGGGTGCCGGCGTCCCGCCACTGGGGTCCCCAGTCCTCGGCGAGGTAGTCGACGACCCGGTTGAAGTGCTGCTGGACGATCTCGTGGACGTAGACGGTGAGCGGGCCGCGGGCGTCCGGATCGTCGCGGAAGTCGGTGGTGTTGAGCTGGCGGGTGGCCGCCGCGGCCCGCCACCAGCGCTCGCGCCGGGTGCCGCGGCCGGCCTCCTCCTCGATGAAGTCGTGGTCGGCGAGGTGGCGCAGGTGCCAGCTCACCGTGCCGGTGTTCTCGCCGAGCCGGCGCGAGAGGCCGGTGGCGGTGTCCGGGCCGTCCAGCGTCAGCAGCTCCAGGATGCGCATCCGCAGCGGGTGGGCGAGTCCGCGCAGGCTGCGGGCGTCCATCCGTCGGACGGGGCGCGGCGCGGGGGTCGCGGGGGCGTCGGGCGCGGCCGACCGGTCGTCGTGCGGCACGTCGTCGTGGGGCATGGCCGTCAGCGTAGAGATGCAGAGAGTTCTCTGCAGAGGTTTCTCTGTAATCGGAGAAGTGGGATTCCGCGGCGGTGGCGCACCGGTTTCGGCCACCGTGGCTGACTATCCTCGGGCGCATCCCCCGCCCCGCGCGATACGAGGTGTGCGACGTGACGGTGATCCTGCTCGCCCTTGCCGCGGCATGCTGTCTGGGCACCGGGTTCGTCCTCCAGCAACTCGCGGCGCAGCACGCCCCGCCCCAGGACTACCTCTCGCTGCGGCTGCTGCTCGACCTGGTCCGGATGCCCCGCTGGGTGGCCGGGATCGCGTTGATGGTGGCGGGGATGGCGCTGGGCGCGGTGGCGCTGGGGATGGGCGACCTCACGCTGGTCGAGCCGCTGATGGCGACCAATCTGCTGTTCGCGATGGCGCTGGCGCGGCGGATCTCCCGGCAGCGGCTGGGCCGCACCGGCTGGGCCGGGTTGGCGCTGCTGGCCGGCGGGGTGACCCTGTTCATCGTGGCCGGGCAGCCGCACGGCGGGCGGAACAGCGAGGTGGGGCAGCTCGCCCAGTGGCTGATCATGGGCAGCGTGCTCTCGGTCGCCCTGGTGCTGGCGGCGGTCGCCAAGCGGGAACGGACGCACATCAGCCTGGAGGCCGCGCTGCTGGGGGTGGCGGCCGGACTGCTGTACGGGTTGCAGGACGCGCTGACCCGGATCAGCGGCCTCCGCTTCACCGCGGGCGGCTGGCGCGCACTCCTCACCAGTTGGCAGCCGTACGCGATCGTGGTGCTCGGGGTGGTGGCGCTGGTGATGGTGCAGAGCGCGTTCGAGTCGGCGCCGCTGCGGCTGTCGCTGCCGGCGCTGACCGCCGCCCAGCCGTTGGCCGGGATCATCTGCGGGGTGGGGTTTCTGGGCGACCGGCTGCGGGTGACACCGGGGGCGCTGGCCTTCGAGGCGGCCGGGATCGCCGCGGTGGTGACGGGGATCGTGCTGATCGGCAGCCATCCGCTGATGCCACCGGGGGCCAGGGGCGCCGAGGGCGCGCACGAGCTCCAGCCCCACTGAGGCCGCGGGCGCCGCGCGCGGACCGCCCGTACGGGGTGGGCCGCACCGCCCCTCCCGGTTGTTAATGCTTGGCATTACTATGGGGCCATGCCCAGGACATCAGGCCCCGAGACCCGCGAGAAGTTGATCCGCGCCGCCGAGCAGGTCTTCGCCGGGCACGGCGTGGACGGCGCCCAGCTCCGCGACGTCGTCGCGCTGGCCGGCCAGAGCAACCCGTCGGCGGTGCAGTACCACTTCGGCTCGCGGGCCGGGCTGTTGGACGCGGTGATGGCCGGCCGGCTGTCCCGTACGGAGGCGGCGCTGACGCCGCTGCTGACCGCGGCGGAGGCCGGCGAGCCGACGCTGCGGGAGCTGCTCGGGCTGCTGGTCACCGCGGAGGCGACCGAGCTGCGGACCGACCGGGGGCGGCGCTGCCTGCGGATCTCCGCCCAGCTCAGCCACGAGAGCGGGGTCCGCACCCGGGTCCCGCACCCGACCCTCGACGGGACCGCGTACTGGCGGCTGATCCGCCGGATCGAGGGCGCACTGGCGGCGGCCGGGTTGCCGGAGGCGGTGCGGCTGGAGCGGCTGGACCTCGCGCTGACGCTGATCGGCGCGGCCTTCGCCGACCGGGCCCGGCACTACCTCGACGGCGCCACACCCCTGACGGACGAGGAGCTGTTCCTCGTCGACCTCACCGGGACGACGACGGCGTTCCTGCTGGCCGCCGCCCCCGAACAAAGGAGTTCACCATGACCGCATCCACCCCCGCGACCGCGGAGCTGACCGGCAAGACCGTCGTCCTCACCGGCGCGGCCCGCGGGCTGGGCGCCGCGGCCGCCGAGCGGGCCGTCGCGGCCGGCGCCAACGTCGTCGTCACCGACGTCCTTGAGGAGGAGGGCACGGCGACCGCGGCCCGGCTCGGCGAGCGGGCCCGGTTCCTGGCCCACGACGTCACCTCCGAGGAGGACTGGCAGCGGGTCGCGGACTTCGCGGTGGCGGAGTTCGGCGGGCTCGACGGGCTGGTGAACAACGCCGGGATATCGAGCGGCGCGCCGCTGGAGACGCTCTCCGCCGACGCCTTCCGCAAGGTCCTCGACGTCAATCTCACCGGCGTCTTCATCGGCATGAAGACCGTGCTGCCGGCCATGAAGGAGCGCGGCGCCGGCTCGATCGTGAACATCTCCTCGGCGGCCGGGCTGATGGGGCTGGCGCTGACCGGCGGCTACGGCGCGTCGAAGTGGGGCGTCCGCGGCCTGACCAAGATCGGCGCGGTGGAGTGGGGCGCCGCGCGGGTGCGGGTGAACTCCGTCCACCCCGGCATGACCTACACCCCGATGACCGCGCAGGTCGGCATCGAGCGGGGCGAGGGCAGGTACCCCAACACCCCGATGGCCCGGGTCGGTGAGGCGCACGAGATCGCCGGCGCGGTGGTCTTCCTGCTCTCCGACGCCGCCTCCTACATCACCGGCGCCGAGCTGGCGGTGGACGGCGGCTGGACCACCGGGCCGACGGTGAAGTACGTCATGGGGCAGTGAGCCGACGGCCGTTGGACGACGTCCCCAACGGGTGCGCGCGCCGCGTCCGGTGGTTCCATGGCCCCATGACCGAGCAACGACCGGACCACGCGCCGGAGCCGCTCAACGCGGACGAGATCCTGGACGTCGTCGACGAGCACGACCGGGTGGTGGGGCAGGCCCCGCGAGCCGAGACCTACGCCCGCCGGCTGCGCACCCGGTGCGCGTTCGTCCTGGTCCGGGACGCCGAGGACCGGATCTTCGTGCACCGGCGGACGCCCCGGAAGCTGGTGTTCCCCTCGCACTACGACATGTTCGTCGGCGGTGTGGTGGGCGCCGGCGAGGGCTACGACGAGGCGGCGCTGCGGGAGGCGGAGGAGGAGCTGGGGGTGTCCGGACTGGCCCGCCCGGAGCCGCTGTTCCGCT
The DNA here is from genome assembly GCF_044769405.1 of Streptomyces sp. NPDC090442. Lineage (NCBI taxonomy): Bacteria > Bacillati > Actinomycetota > Actinomycetes > Kitasatosporales > Streptomycetaceae > Streptomyces > Streptomyces sp. NPDC090442. Next base: position 46,651 of record NZ_JBIVXW010000022.1, on the reverse strand, counting down.
TCCTGTACGAGACGCCGGAGCACACCTGGTGGTCTGCGGTATACCAAGTGCGCTGCACGCTGCCGGTGGCGCCCCAGGAGTCGGAGATCGACTGGCACGCCTTCCTGACCCAGGAGGAGCTGGACCGGCGGCTCGGCCAGTGGCCGTGGACGCCCGACGGGCTGGCCGCCTACCGGGAGTTGACGGCCCGGCGGGCGGCCGGGGAGCTCTGAGGCGGCGGGCGCGGGCCGGCCCGCGGAGTCGCTCGGCGGCGGTGACCTGCGGTGCGGTGCCGCGGCCGCCCGTCCGGTACGGCGCGGCCGGAGGTACCGTTGATCGGGTCCGCGCGGCCAGGGCCGGCGCGCCGGCCGGCCGTCGGACCGACCGAACCCCCACCCGAAAGCGGACCATGACGGACCACCAGCACCCCACGGGGAGCGACACCCACGCCCTCCCCGAGCCCTACCTCACCGAACTCGCCCCGGGCGTCCACGCGTTCATCCAGCCGGACGGCGGCTGGTGCCTGAACAACGCGGGCTTCGTCACCGACGGCACGGCGACCCTGGTGGTGGACACCGCCGCCACCGAGCGGCGGGCGCGACTGCTGCGCCGCCGGATCGAGGAGAGCGGCGCGCCCGCGCCCCGCACCGTCGTCAACACCCACCACCACGGCGACCACACCTACGGCAACGGCGTGTTCGCCCCCGAGGCCACCGTCATCGGGCACGCGGCCTGCCGCCGGGAGCTGCTGGCCGCCGGCTACCAACTGCACGCCGTGTGGCCCGAGGTGCCCTACGGCGAGATCGCGCTCACCCCGCCGGAGATCACCTTCGAGGACCGGCTGACCGTCCACGTGGGCGCGATCGAGGTGCAGCTGATCCACCCCGGCGTGGCGCACACGCCCGGCGACGCCATCGTCTGGCTGCCGGAGCAGCGGGTGGTCTTCACCGGCGACCTGATCTTCAACGGGGGCACCCCGTTCCTCTTCATGGGCTCGCTGAGCGGCTCGTTGCGGGCCATCGAGACACTGCGGTCGCTGGGCGCCACGACCGTGGTGCCCGGGCACGGCCCGGTGGCCGGCCCCGAGGTCTACGACGGCGTCGAGCGCTATCTGCGGTTCGTCCAGGAGCTGGCCCGCGAGGGGCGGGCGGCCGGGCGGACGCCGTTGGAGGTGGCCAGGGAGGCGGAGCTCGGCGAGTTCGCGGAGCTGGCCGAGCACGAGCGGCTGGTGGCCAACCTCCTGCGGGCGTACGCCGAGTTGGACGGGGCGGCGCCCGGTTCGCCGCTGGACGCGGTGGCCGGCTTCGGGGCGATGGCGGAGCTGAACGGCGGGGTGCCGCCGGCCTGTCACGCCTGAGGGCCGGTCCGGATCAGGGGCGTCGGTGGCGCAAACACGTCGGGTGACCGACGCCCCACCGCCGGGCACTGGACGCCATACCGACTAGTCGGCATGATCGGGCGGAACGGGCCCCGCCGGCCCCGGACCGTCCGACCGTCCACGCTCCCTACGGAGGAAGCACGATGAGCAACGGCACCCCGCCCTCGCCGGCCACCGGTGCGGCACCACCCGGTCTCGATCTGGCGCGCCTGCGGGAGCACCTGGACCGGGAACGGCCGGGCCTGGCGTCCGGGCCGCTGCGCGCGGAGCTGATCGAGGGCGGGCGGTCCAACCTCACCTACCGGGTCACCGACGGCGCCGCCTCCTGGGTCGTGCGCCGCCCGCCGCTCGGGCACGTCCTGGCCACCGCGCACGACATGCGGCGCGAGCACCGGGTGATCAGCGCGCTGCACGGCACCGCGGTGCCAGTGCCCGAGGCGCTGCTCCTGTGCGAGGACGAGGCGGTCATCGGCGCGCCGTTCTACGTGATGGAGCTGGTGGCGGGCACCCCCTACCGGAGCGCCGCGCAACTGGCGCCGCTCGGCGCGGAGCGGACCCGGGCGGTGGTGCTGTCCCTCGTCGACACACTGGTGGCGCTGCACGCGGTGGATCCGCAGGCGGCCGGGCTGGCCGACTTCGGCCGCCCGGACGGCTTCCTGGAGCGTCAACTGCGGCGCTGGGGCAAGCAGCTGGCGGCCTCCAAGAACCGCGACCTGCCGGGCGTCGACGCGCTCCACGAGGCGCTGGGCCGGGCGCTGCCCGCCTCCCCCGCGCCGACCGTGGTGCACGGCGACTACCGGCTGGACAACGTCCTGGTGGGCGAGGACGACGCCATCAACGCCGTGCTGGACTGGGAGATGTCCACCCTCGGCGACCCGCTGACCGACCTCGGGCTGCTGGCGATGTACTGCACCGACCTGGGGCTGCCGCGGTCGCCGGTCAGCACCACCTCCGGCGCGCCCGGCCACCCCGATCCGGACGAACTGATCGCCCGCTATGCCGAGCGCTCCGGCCGGGACGTCTCGGGGATCGCCTGGTACGCCGCGTTCGCGTGGTTCAAGCTCGCGGTGATCCTCGAAGGCATCCACTACCGCTACACGCTCGGCCAGACCGTCGGCGCCGGCTTCGACCGGATCGGCGAGCTGGTGCCCGTCTTCATCGACCGCGGACTGACCACTCTCAAGGAAGGCTGAGGCAGCGATGGACTTCGCATTCGACGCCCGTACCGAGGAACTGCGGGCGCGGCTCCAGGCGTTCATGGCCGAGCACGTGTACCCGGCCGAGCGCGTCGTCGAGGAGCAGCGGGCCGCGCTGGCCTCGCCGTGGGACACCCCGCCGGTGGTGGAGGAGCTCAAGGCCGAGGCCCGTCGGCAGGGGCTGTGGAACCTCTTCCTGCCCGACGCGGAGCACGGGGCGGGGCTGACCAACCTCCAGTACGCGCCGCTGGCCGAACTCACCGGCCACAGCCCCCAGTTGGCGCCGACCGCGCTGAACTGCGCGGCGCCGGACACCGGCAACATGGAGGTGCTCGCGCAGTTCGGCGACCCCGAGCAGCAGAAGCGGTGGCTGGAGCCGCTGTTGGCGGGCGAGATCCGGTCGGCGTTCGCGATGACCGAGCCGGAGGTGGCCTCGTCGGACGCCACCAACATCGAGACCCGGATCGAGCGGGACGGCGACCACTACGTCATCAACGGCCGCAAGTGGTACATCTCCGGGGCGATGAACCCGCTGTGCCGCATCTTCATCGTGATGGGCAAGACCGACCCGGACGGCCCGGACATCCGCCGCCAGCAGTCGATGGTGCTGGTGCCGCGGGACACCCCGGGCCTGACGGTCAGGCGCGCGATGCAGGTCTACGGCTACGAGGACCACTACCACGGCGGGCACGCGGAGGTGGTCTTCGAGGACGTCCGGGTGCCGGTGGGCAACCTGGTCGGCGAGGAGGGCGGCGGCTTCGCCATCGCGCAGGCGCGGTTGGGGCCCGGCCGGATCCACCACTGCATGCGGCTCATCGGGATGGCCGAGCGGGCGATCGAGCTGATGTGCCGGCGGGCGGTGGCCCGTACCGCGTTCGGGAAGCCGCTGGCCGGGCAGGGCGTGGTCCAGGAGTGGATCGCGGACGCCCGGGTGGCGGTGGAGCAGCTGCGGCTGCTGGTGCTGAAGACCGCCTGGCTGATGGACACCGTCGGCAACAAGGGCGCGCACACCGAGATCCAGGCCATCAAGATCGCCACCCCGCGCACGGTCGTGGACATCCTCGACAAGGCGGTGCAGTTGCACGGCGCCGGCGGGGTCAGCCAGGACTTCCCGCTGGCCGAACTGTGGGCCGGCGCCCGCACGCTGCGACTGGCGGACGGCCCCGACGAGGTCCACCAACGGTCGCTGGCCCGGCGGGAGATCAAGCGGTACCAGTAGGCGGGGCTGCACCCGTCCACCACTCCGACGCTCTCGGGCATACGAACGGCCACCCTCCGTGCTGCTATTGGGGGTGGCCGTTGCGCTTGTGGCCTCAGCGGTGGAACGCTCCGCCCTTGAGGGCGGTGACGAACGACGACCAGTCGTCGGCCGAGAACATCAGCGCCGGGCCGTGCGGGTCTTTGCTGTCACGGACGGGGACGGTTCCGGGGAAGCCGTCGGAGACTTCGACGCAGCTGGATTGCCCATTGCTGTAGCTGGACTTTCGCCACGCTACGCGGTTCAGGTCAGCCCTGTTCATAGTGTCCTGCCATTTCGAGTATCAGACGTCGTGACGCTTCTTCGGGCATTGCCTTGGCCCAGATGTCGCGGAACGCGTTGTCATAGCGTTCAACCTCTCGGGGCTTATCCAAGTAGAGGTCCCCCGTGTAGCCGTCTGCGTAGACGGTCGGGGGTTCCGTTTCTCTCCCATTACCGGTAAGCGGAAATCGGAGAATCTGGAACTGGCCCGACATGACGCCTCGGTGCAAGCCGGCACTGAACGGGACTACCTTGATGGTCACCGTGGGCAGGTGGCTCACCTTCCCCAGGTGTCGGAGTTGCCCCGCCATCGCGTTGTTCCCGCCGACGGGACGCCTCAATACAGCTTCGTTGAGAGCAACATTGAGCGTGGGTGGCTGCGTCACTCGGGTCAGAAGGGTCTGACGCTTGATGCGTACTTGAACCCGTCGAGCGGTCTCACCCGGTTCCTCGTCGGGGTTGTCGCCTTGAATGACCGCGTGGGCGTACTCGCCGGTTTGGAGCAGACCGGGGATCAACTCCGGTTCGTACCAGTCAAGGTGCGTCGCTGTCTCCTCCAATCCGATGTAGAGATCAAAACCTTCGGGGATCGCATCCCCGTACGCGTGCCACCATCCTTTTGCCTTCGTTTCGTGTGCGAGCCCCACAAGCGCCTCAGTGAGTGCTGGTGATGCGCCGTAAAGCTCGCACATGGCCTTCACCTCGACGGCGCGAGAAGAGACCTTCCCTTGTTCCACGCGCCACATGGTCGTTGGCGAACGCTCCAGCAGCTTGGCCGCTGCGTTCACCTTGAGTCCTGCGCGTTCGCGTAACTCGCCCAGAATTCGCCCTAGTTGTCGCCTCGGCACTGTTGATCCGGTCGGACCGTCCGGTTCAGCCACACCTACCCCCTCCGGTCGGAGTGAAAGACTCCCGCGCCCTGAATGAAAGCATCACTTGATGCCGACTGCAATGCACGTCAACTACCTGAAAAACCACTACATGAAAGGTTGCACACGGGCATGTGACCGGAGCATTCTGGCACCCCCGGTCCGCCCAACTGCTGTACGTGGAGCGGGAGAAGAGCGACCGATGACGCAGTCATGCACCGACCGCTGAAGACCACGCCACGTAAAGACCCCCGCGACGGGGCGAACGTCCGGGGGCGTGGCCATCAACCGCTTGGAGGTTGACGACAGTGCTGCACACTATCCGAACGATCTTCGAACCGCTGGCGCAGGCGTTACTGGCTTGAGCCACCCCGTCCACCTGTCGGACCCTACGGCGCGGCCTGATCCTCAGCCCGTTGCCGGGTGTGACGTGTGCGGGGCGCTGGACCGCCAGCGCACGCGTGCGCGAGCGACCGGGGACCACTCGAAGGCGACCGACTGCAATGTCGAGATGCGTGACCATCCCCACGGGCAGGCGGTGCGCTGATGGGCTGGGCGCGGTGGTGCTGGAAGGCAGCGGAATGGTGGAACCGGCACGTCAGGTATCGGGCGTTTTACCGCCAACTCGACGCCTGGCGGGAGGACTTCAAGGCCCGTACCGCATGGGTGGATGAGCTGACCGACGAGGAGCTGGAGGAGATGCAGCGCCGTCTCGACGCCTGCATCGATGCCGTACGAGGCGCGGCCGGCGAAGCGTCGGGGCGCGCGGACGGTGCGTCATGACGGTGCAGCGCGGGTCGCGGAAATGGGGGCTCCACGACCGTGGGGAGGGCGGCCTCCGGGCCCGTAGGGTGCGGTCGAACGGACCACCCCGTAGGGGTCGGGCGCGCCCCCTGCGGGGCCACAACGGGGGCTGGGGTGGGGGTATTCCCGCTTACGGTCGCAGGGCGCGCAGCAGGAGGTCGGCCAGGTGGTCGGCGACCTGGTGGGGGGTGAGGGGGCCGTTCTCGCGGTACCAGGTGCCCAGATGGTGGACCGAGCCGAAGTGGTAGTCGACGACCAGGTCGGCGGGGACGTCCGCGGTGAAGACGCCGGTGCGCTGGCCCTCTTCGACCAGGGCGCGGAACCGCTCGTGGTAGCGGCGCCGTTCGGCCCGCACCTGCTTGTCCTTCTCCGGGCTCAGGTGGTGCATCGAGCGGAAGAAGATCTTGGTGTCGTCGAGGTTCTGGAGAGTGGTGACCACCACGTCCGCGGCGGCGTCCCGCAGCCGCCGCTCCACCGGCGCGTCGGCGTCCGCGAAGTGGTCCAGCCGCTCCTGCTGGAGCCGCAGCACCCGCCCGTAGACCTCGTGCAGCAGGTCCTCCTTGGAGCCGAAGTAGTGGTACAGCGCGCCCTTGGTGACGCCCGCCGCGTCCACGATCTCCTGGACGGAGGTGCGGTCGTAGCCCTGCTCCGCGAAGAGCCGGGTGGCGGTGGCCAGCAGCCGCTGCGCCACCGGCTTCGCCGTGCCGTTGCCGCCACTGGTGCCGCCCTTGTTGCCGGCCATCGCCCTCACCCGTTCCTTACGTTCCTCAACCGCGTCGGCACTGCGCGCCGGCCGCCCGTCCGTCGTCCGCCGTCGGTCAGCCGCGCCCGCGCAGTTCCCGTCGGAGGATCTTGCCACTCGTGGTCTTGGGAAGCTCCGGCAGGACCTCCACCGCGCGGGGGTACTTGTACGCGGCGAGCCGTTCCCTGCAGTAGTCGGCCAACTCGTCGGGGGCGCAGTCTGCGCCCGGGCGCAGACTGACGTACGCCTTGACGGTCTCCCCGCGGTAGGGGTCCGGCACCCCGACCACGGCCGCCTCGCGCACCGCGGGGTGGGTGTAGAGGACGTCCTCGACCTCGCGCGGCCACACCTTGAAGCCGGACGCGTTGATCATGTCCTTCTTGCGGTCGACGACGTAGAGCCAGCCGTCGGGGTCCATGAACCCGATGTCGCCGGTGCGCAGTTCGCCGCCCGGGATGGCCTCGGCGGTGGCGTCCGGGCGGCGCCAGTAGCCGGGCACCACCTGGGGGCCGCGGACGGTGATCTCGCCCTGCGCGCCGAACGGCAGGGCGCGGCCGGCCTCGTCGACGATCCGCACGACGGTGTCGGGGGCGGGGACGCCGACCGCGAGGGTGCCGGAGGTCTCGTCGACCGGCGCCTCCCTCCCCGGCGGGACGGAGGCGCAGGGGGCGGTGCACTCGGTCAGGCCGTAGCCGTTGTGGAGGTAGCGGCCGAAGGCGGTGCGGAAGGCCTCGACGAGGGCGGGCGGCAGCGGGGCGCCGCCCGAGCTCAGCACCCGGAAGGAGGCGAAGTGCTCGGGGGTGACGTCGGGGTGGGCCATGAGCGCCATGAAGGCGGTGGAGGGACCCACGGTGAAGGCCGGGCGGTGCTCCCGGAAGGCGTCCAGGACGGTGCCGGCCTCGAAGCGGTAGGCCAGCGCGAGGGTGCCGGCGCCGGCCAGGCAGGCGGCCAGTTCGCAGACCATGCCGGTGATGTGGAAGAGCGGGGCGAGCGCGAAGTAGGCGGAACCTTCGGGGAGTTCGAGGCCGGTACGCTGCCGTTCGGCGTTGTGGCTGATGTTGCCGTGGGTGTTGGTGGCGCCCTTGGGGGTGCCGCTGGTGCCGGAGGTGTAGCTGATGAGGGCGATGTCGGAGGCGGCCGGTGCGGGGACGGCGGGGGCCGGGGCGCCGGCGCGGGCCGCGGTGAGCAGGTCGTCGGCGCCCTCCTGGGGGCCGGCCGGTTCGGCGGGCAGCACCCGGGGGTCGCCGCGGGTCTGCAGGCCGCGCTCGTCGGCGGTCAGCGCGACGGTGACGGAGGGCGCCTCGGCGGCGGTGGCCCGCAGGAACGCCGCCCAGGTGCGGTCCGCGCAGATCACCGCGGTGGCCTCGGCGTCGTCCAGGACGTGCCGGGTCTCGGCCGCCTTGTACATGGGGTTGACCGGGACGACCACGCCGCCGGCCTTCCAGACGGCGAGCACGGCGAGCACGTGGTGCGGGGTGTTCTGGAGCATCACCACGGCGCGGTCGCCGGGGCGCAGGCCGCGGGCGGCGAGGTGGCCGGCGAGGCCGTCGGAGAGCGCGTCGGTCTCGGCGTAGGTGAGGCGGCCGTCGAAGTAGGCGAGCGCGGTGCGGTCGGGGGCGCGGCGGACCGCGGCCCGGAAGGCGTGCAGGACGGAGGGCGGGGCCTGGACGGGGGCCCGTTGGGCGTCGGTGAGTTGGGCCAGCCACGGCTTGTCCTCGTAAGCGGTCACCGGGCCTCCTCCGTGCGCGCCTCCAGCTTCTGCTGGAGCTGGTTCATGCCGGTGAGCCAGCGGTCCGGGTCGGTGGACCGGGCGGTGTAGTAGTCGGCGACCTCGGGGTGCGGCAGGACCAGGAAGCGGCCGGCTTCCATGGCCGCGAAGAGGGCGTCGGCGACGGCGTCCGGTTCGATGGCGGTCGGGGTCAGCACGAGGTCGCCGGCGGCCCCGGTGGCGGCGAGCATGTCGGTGCGCACGCCCTGCGGACAGACGGCGTGCACCTCGATGCCGCGGTGGCGGTAGGTCAGCGACAGCCACTCGGCGAAGGCGTAGGCGCCGTGCTTGGTGACGCTGTAGGGGGCCGCGGCGACCATGGTGAGCAGGCCGGCGGCGGAGACCGTGGAGACGAACCGGCCGCTGCCGCGCGCCAGCCACTCCGGAAGCAGTTCGCGGGCCGCCCGGACGTGCGCCATGACGTTGACGTCCCAGGCCAACGCCCACTCGTCCTCGGGGGCTTCGGGTCCGCCGCCGGTGCCGACGCCGGCGTTGGCGCAGAAGACGTCGATGGTGCCGCCGAGCGCCTCACGGGCCGGGCCGACGACGGCGGAGGCGTCCCCGGGGACGGCGAGGGCCCCGATCTCCTCGGCGGTCTTGCGGGCCTTGGCCTCGTCCAGGTCGTTGACCACGACCCGGGCGCCCTCGGCGGCGAACCGGCGGGCCAGTGCGGCGCCGATCCCCCCGCCCGCTCCGGTCACGACAACGCCCTTGTCCCGTACGGCTGCCACGCTGCGTCTCCCTCGGTCGCCTGACTTCACCGGGTCACCGGCAGGGGCAGACTAACCAGTCGGTATGTCCGAGCGGAAGACTCCTTTTCGACGCGGAACCACCGGTGTTCGGCCGTCGGGCGGGGGACGCACGGGGCCGGTGCGGCCGGGCGCGTTCCGCACCGGGCCGGTGGGCGTTAGCGTGCGCACGACACGTATCCGGTCGGCGACCGATCACGGAGGTGTGCGGATGGCTCTGTCGAGACGCGTTCTGCTGGGGCGGTTGGCGGCGGGCGGGGCGGCCGCGGCGGCGGGCGGCGCGGGCCCCGCGCAGGCCGCGCCGCGGGTGGGCGGCCGGCGGGTGCGCACCGGCTTCGACCACCTGGCCGCGGACGGCTACCGGCTGTTGGACGGCCAACGGGTCGGCGTCGTCACCAATCCCACCGGCGTCACCCACGACGTGCGGCACATCGTGGACGTGATGCACGCCGACCCTCGGGTCCGTCTCACCGCGGTCTTCGGCCCGGAGCACGGCTTCCGGGGCACCGCGCAGGCCGGCGGCTCCGAGGGGCGCTACCGGGACCCGGCCACCGGCCTGACGGTCTACGACACCTACGACAAGACCGTCCGCGAACTGACCGGCATCTTCGCCCAATCCGGCGTGGACACCGTCCTGTTCGACATCCAGGACGTCGGCGCCCGCTTCTACACCTACATCTGGACGCTCTACGACTGCATGGTGGCGGCCGCCCTGGCGGGCCTGCGGTTCGTGGTGCTGGACCGCCCCAACCCGGTGACCGGGCAGGCCGCGACCGGACCCGTCCTGGACCGGCGCTGCGCCTCGTTCGTCGGCCGGGAGCCGATCGCGCAGGCGCACGGGATGACGGTGACGGAGCTGGCGCGGCTGTTCAACGGCGAGTTCGTGCCGCGGACCGCCGGGCGGCCGGTGGAGCTGGCGACGGTCGCGATGACGCACTGGCGGCGCGCGGACTTCTTCGACGCGACCGGGCTGCCCTGGGTGCCGCCCAGCCCCAACATGCCCACCCCCGACACCGCGCTGGCCTACGCCGGCACCGGCCTGTTCGAGGGCACCAACCTCTCCGAGGGCCGGGGCACCACCCGGCCCTTCGAACTCCTCGGCGCGGAGGGCCTGGACCGCCGGTGGGCGCAGGCCGCGGGCGAACTCGACCTGCCCGGCGTGCACTTCCGGGAGGCGTACTTCGTGCCGACCTTCTCCAAGTTCCAGGGCAAGACGGTCGGCGGCCTGCAACTGCACGTCCACGACCGGGCCGCGTTCGACCCGGTACGGACCGGCATCGGCCTGCTGGTCACCGCCAAGCGGCTCTGGCCGCACTTCGCCTGGCGCGCCGACCACTTCGACCACCTGGCGGGCACCACCACTGTCCGCACGATGATCGACGCCGGCGCCGGCGCGGACGAGGTGGTGGGGGCGTGGCGGGCGGAGCTGGCGCGCTTCCGGGCGGTGCGGGAGCGGTATCTGCGGTACCGGTAGGCGGGGACCCCGGCGCCCCATCTCGCCATCCGGGACACGCCGTTGCGTCTCTTGACTGCCCTCTCCACCGACCGTGAGAGTGCGCAGGTGCACACAGACACGACAGCAGCAGCGGAGGCGGCCGACGAGCCGACCGGGGAGCCGGCCGGCGGCGAGCGCCTGCGGCGGGTGGCGGTGGCCTCGTTCATCGGGACGGCCATCGAGTTCTACGACTTCTACATCTACGGGACCGCCGCCGCCCTGGTGCTCAACACGGCGTTCTTCCCGACCCTCGACCCGGTCAACGCCACCCTGGCGTCGTTCTCCACCTACGCGGTGGCGTTCGCCGCCCGGCCGTTGGGCTCGGTGGTCTTCGGGCACTTCGGCGACCGGGTCGGCCGGAAGTCGGTCCTGGTGGCCTCGCTGCTGCTGATGGGCCTGTCCACGGCGTGCGTCGGGCTGCTGCCCGGCTACGGCACGCTGGGCCTGTGGGCCCCGTTGCTGCTGATCCTGCTGCGCTTCCTCCAGGGCATCGGGCTCGGCGGCGAGTGGGGCGGGGCGGCGCTGCTGGCGGTCGAGCACGCGCCGCGCGGCCGCCGCGGGCTGTACGCCGCGTTCCCGCAACTCGGGCCGTCCGTGGGGTTCTTCGCGGCGACCGGGGTGTTCTGGCTGCTGTCGGAGGCGATGAGCGACGCGGCGTTTCGGTCGTGGGGCTGGCGGGTGCCGTTCCTGCTGTCGTTCCTGCTGGTGGGGGTGGGGCTGTTCGTCCGGCTGAAGATCAGCGAGACACCGGTCTTCGCGCGGGTGTTGGACGCGCAGGAGGCCAGCCGGGTCCCGGTACTGGACGTGCTGCGGCGCCATCCGCGCCAACTCCTGCTGGGGGCCGGCGGGATGGTGATCGCCTACGGCCTGTTCTACACCGCGACGACCTACTGCCTCTCCTACGCCACCGGCACCCTGGGCATCTCCCGCACCACCATGCTCGGACTGTCGCTGGTGGCCTGCCTGTTCCTGGCCGCGGGCACCTGGTTGGCGGCCACCCGCTCCGACGCGTGGGGCCGCCGGAAGCTGGTGCTGGGCGGCTCCGGGCTCGCGCTGGTGTGGGGGCTGGCCCTCTTCCCGCTGCTGGACACCCGGCAGCCGGTGCTGATCGCGCTGGGCATCGGCGGCGCGCTGTTCTGCATGGGCGTGGTCTACGGGCCGATGGGCGCCTATCTGCCGGAGCTGTTCGGGGCCACGGTGCGCTACTCGGGCGCCTCGCTCGCCTACAACCTCGGCGGGGTGCTGGGCGGGGCGGTCGCGCCGCTGGTCGCCACCCGGCTCCAGGCGGCGTTCGGCTCGGCGTCGGTGGGCTGGTACGTGAGCGCGATGGCGCTGGTGTCGCTGGCGTGCGTGCTGGCGCTGCCGGAGACCCGGGAGCGGGAACTGCTCGGCTGAGCCGGGACGTTGGATAGGGTCAGGGCCGCAGCCACCAGCGCTCGCTCTCCCAGGAGAGCGCCTCCCACAGCCGGTTGAGGGGGTGCTCGGGGCCGTAGGAGGCCCGTTCGCCGCGCCGGGTGAAGACGCCGACCAGGACCTCCGTGCGGGGGCCAACGTCGCCGGTGACCTCCAGGGTGCGCAGCCCGTCGGCCTCCGGGAGGTGCCCGTCCGACGCGGCCTCGCCCAGGCCCCGGGTGACCAGCATCGCGCCGCTGACCACGCCCGAGCGCAGCAGCTCGAAGCCGTAGTGCGCGGCCTCTATCTCGGCCGCGACGGTCAGCCGCTGGCGGTAGTCACTGCCGTACCAGGCGGTCAGGAAGCGGCCGATCAGCCCGCCGGTGGAGACCACCAGCGGAAGCCGCGGCAGGTCGCGGGCGTGCACGGTGCCGCCGGGCAGCCGTTCCGGCGGGAGGTTGGTGAGCAGGGCCAGTCCGGTGCGCCGCCACTCCAGCACCTCGAACGGGGCGAGTTGGGCGGCCTCCTCGCCCTCGGTGACTACCACGCTGCCGCAGACCAGGTCCAGTTCCTTGGAGCGGAGCTTGGTGAAGAGGTCGCCGGTGCGGACGTGGGTGATCTTCAGGTCGACGCCCTCGCGGTCGAAGTCCTCGCTGACGTACTCCACGGCGTCCAGGAGGAAGCCGAGGGTGTAGCGGGTGGTGCCGACGGAGAGCGTGCGGCCGAGCCGGCGGCGGGCGTCGTGGACGCCCTCGGTCCAGGCGCCGAGGGTGCGCCGGGCCAGCTCGACCAGTGCCTCGCCGGTGGCGGTGAAGAGGGCGTCGCGGCCGCGGCCCTGTTTGCGGACCAACTCCTCGCCGCACAGCGCCGCGAACGTGCGGTTCATGGTGTCGAGTTGCTTCTGCACGCTGGACTGCTCGCGGCCCAGCCGGCGGGCGGCCGCCAGCGCGGTGCCCGTCTCGTGCACCGTGATCAGCGTGCGCAACTGGTCCATCGTGGTGTCGAGCAGCCCGGACGGGTACTGCTGCGGAATCGGCTGTGGCTGCGGACCGGACACGACCATGGCCCTACTCGCTTTCCCTTCCCCCGAATTCAGGAATGAGCAGCATAGCCGCACCCGAAAACCGCTCCGGAGATCACCGGGGATTATCTGCGGATTTCTTCCGGAAAATACTGGATGCGTTAGCGGTACCCGTGGAATGGTCGAGGCAATCCCGAACCGCACAACCACGTTCTTCACAAGGGGAGTTACGCTCGTGAGTCATTCCCAGGCCGCCCTTCGGCGGCCCGGTGCCCTCGTCGCCGCCGTGGCCTGCTCGGTGGCGTCGGCGCTGGCCGCTTTCGCCGGTGCGCTCGTCGTCCTCACCCGGGGCCGCGGCCTCGCGGCCGAGAACATCGAGCAGCTCACCCGGGACGCCCCGGAAGAGGTCGGGCTGCGCGTCGGCACGACGCCGGCCGCGTTCAAGGCGATGTCCGGCCCCCTGTGGGACGGGCTGGTGGACGACCGCTACGGCACGTTGCTGGCCCGTGGCGTGCTGGCCGCGATCCTCGGGCTGTGCCTGCTGGTCCTCGGCCTGTACGCCGGGATGGGCGCGGGTGCTGGTGACCGTCTGCGCGGTGCTGGCGGCGCCGGCGCACGCCCTCGTCTGGTTCGACCACGCGCCGACCGCGCTCCTGGTGCCGACGCTGCTCGCACCGGTGGCCGCGCTGGCCGCGGTGGTGCTCGCCTGGTTGCCGTCCAACGGGCGTTATGCCGTGCAGCGCAGGGAACAGAAGCGGAATGCGGCGGTGCCACAGCCGACCGGGGCGGTTTCCGCTTAATCCGCGGAAAACGGAGGGGAATTGGCGCGGCCCCGGGGTGCGGACACCCCGGGGCCGGGCCCTTACCCGCTCCTACCTATGGGCGGGGAATTCCACCACCTGCTGATAGGTGGGGCGGTTCTGCCAGGTCATCTTGGCGTGGGTCAGGCCGCCCACCGCGCGGTGGACGATCGCGTCGGCGCACCACTGGTCGCCGGCCTTGCAGTTGTCGTCGCCCGGGTAAACCTGGGCGGCGGTCTTGGCGTTGGCCTGTTGGAGGGTGGCCAGCAGGGTGTCCCGGCAGGCGGACAGGTCGCCGTTGCCGCAGTAGCGGACGGCGAGCGGCCCCTGGACCCGGTCGCCGAGCACCGCGCGCAGGTCCTTGTCGACGTAGGACCACCAGCCGTACTGGAAGGCCGATCCGGCGTGCGCCCCGGTGGGGCCGTGGCCGGCGGACGGGGACTCGTCGATGGCGAGGTTGGCGCCCAGCGCGCCGTACAGGTCGGCACCCAGGCCCGGTCGGAAGACGCCCTTGACCATCAACGGCCACCAGGCGTCCATCAGTTGGACGGCGTCGGCGTGGGCGTAGCTGCCCGAGCCGGGGGTGGTCTCGCGGCGCTGAGCGCCGTCCTTGCGCCAGGCGTCCAGCCGCTGCACCGCGGTGCGCAGTGCGGGGTCGGCGATCGGCTTGCTGCCCAGGACCCGCAGCAGGTCGGGCAGCACGTCCTCGCCGCGCAGGTCGGTGAGGGCGGCGTCGGCCATCGCCCGGGTCAGGGCGGCGCGGGTGACGCCGCCGTCCTTGGTGAGCGCGCGGACCCGGTCGTCCAGGAGGTTGGCGCGGTGCACCGAGCCGTTGCCGAAGCCGGCCGAGTCGTAGTCCTTGGCCTGCTTGTTGTTCCAGGAGACGTAGTAGTCCTGGTCGATCGACTGCGGGTGCTGGGCCGGCGGGGTGTAGGCGGTGGTGTTGGTGGCGGGGTCGAAGTCCTTCCACTCGTAGGCCGGTTCGGCCCGGACGGGCAGCGCGGGGTCGACGTCGGGGTTGCGGACGGGGTTGAGGCCGCTGTTGAAGTACGCGATGTCGCGGGAGTCGGCGTAGAACCAGTTGAAGGCGTAGCCGATGTGCGCGGCGGCCCGTTGGAAGCTCTTGGCGTCGCGGACGTAGGAGGGGTCGTTGAGCATCTGGAAGCCGATGATGGAGTCGGCCTCGTGGCGGTAGGTGGAGCGCAGCGCGGCGTAGGCGACCGGCTTGCCGCCGACGGTGGCGCGGTGGGTGACGATGCCGTACTTGGTGCGGAAGACCTGCATCCGGTAGGAGCCGGCCGCGGTGGGGTCGGCGATGGTGGGCTTCCAGGAGGTGGTGCGCTCCAGCTTCTCCATCGGCAGGCACCGGCCGTGGTAGCGGTACGAGGTGGACTCCTTGGTGGGCGTGGAGCCGTCCGCGTTGCACAGGTCCAGGGCGTAGGTGTCGGTGATGTCCTGGCCGGCGGAGGTGGCGCTCCAGGCGTAGTCCTGGCCGCGGCCGAGCTGGACGTACATCCCGACGCCGGCGAACGAGGCGCCGCGGGCGCTGATGCCGGGCCCCTGGATCTCCTGGAGCATCAGCAGTTGGGGCGCGAAGTAGCCGGTCTGCGGGCCGAAGACGGCGACCGGGTGGCCGCTGGCGGTGTGCTTGCCGGAGACCAGCAGGGCGTTGGACATCCCGCGGTGCTGGGTCGGGTCGAAGCTCCCCTTGGGCAGCACGCCGTCCTTGAAGAGCCCCTCCAACTTCCGGTACTTCTCCGGGGCCTTGACCGGGTCCCGGGGCGGGGTGGCGCTCTTGGAGGCGGCGGCGCCGGTGCGGTCGAAGACCAGCGGCTCGGGGGTGACGCTGCCGGGGTCGGGCAGGGCGGTGCCCCGGGCCTTGGCGGGCTTGACGGCGTAGGGGAAACTCTGGCCGTCGTGCAGGGTCTTGACCGCCTCGGGGTCGTTCCGCTCGCGGAAGGACTCCCAGACCTCGGTGCCCTTCTCCAGGCCGTACTTGTGCTGGGCGGAGAGCAGGGCGAGGGCGGACGGCACCTCTCCCCCGCCGCCGTTGCCGAAGAGGCCGCCGACGACGGAGGCCAGGGCTATCAGGTCGGTGAGCTTGAACGGCTGGATCTCGCCGGCGTTGGTGAGCGCGTCGACGTGGCCGGTGACGACGTACTCGCCGGGGAAGTAGCGGCCCTTCTTGGACTGTTCGCGGTAGGAGTTGATGCCGTCCACATACGCCTGGGCGTCGGCCATGGCCTGTTTGCCGCGGGCGCCGTTGTCGTCGCGGATGGCGTCGACCTGTGCCTGGAGGTCGGCCTCGGTGTACGGGGCGGAGGGCCAGAACTGTTGCTCCAGGCCCTGGTTGGCGGGGGCGCCGCCGGCGAACGAGGTCAGCTCGCCGCGGCCGATGTGGCGGAAGAGGTCCATCAGCCACAGCCGGTCCTGGCCCGCGGCGTAGCCGGCGCCGTACTCGGTGCCGTAGCGGGTGGTGCCCTTGATGTGCGGGACGCCGGTCTTCTTGTCGCGGGTGATGGTGACGTCGGGGCGCGGTGTGGTCACCGAGCCGACCTGGTCCTTCGGGACGCCGAAGGAGGCGTCGTTGTAGAAGTCGGTGAGGGTGGCGTCGGTGAGCGAACGGTAGCCGCCGGCCAGGGCGTTGTAGGGGGCGATCTGGTCGGTGGTGTGCGGCGGGTGGGTGCCGAACAGTTTGTTGCCGAGGATCTGCACCAGGGTGGCGTTGCCCGTCGCGCCCGGCGGGAGGATGTCCGCGCACTGGCCCTGACAGTAGTCCTCGGAAGTCTGCGGTGCGGCCGCGGCCGCGGTGGGGGGCGGTGCCAAGAACGTGGCACCCAAGGCGAACAGGGCTGCCGTGGCGGCGGTCCTGAGCCTTCCGGTACGTCGTCGCATTCCTGCTCCTCGAAGGGGTCCCTGCTCGCCACGAGCTCGGGGAGGCTGCGCCGGACGTTACCGTCGGTTACCCGTTACCGGAAGATGAACAACAGTCACCTTTTCGTATTGCCCACCGTGGGCAGGAGGTTGGGGCCGGACACCCCGGCACATCGCCACCCAAAACCGCAAGAGAATTCGATGGATCCGGGTGGCGGCCGGTTACGTCCATTCCGTGTCCAGTCGGGATCCTCCTCGGAGGTGGAAGCATCATGGCCAGTTTCAGAGCCCTCGCAGAACAGGTCCGCAATCCGCGCCTCGCCACCGTTCGGCGACGCACCGCACTGCGCAAGTGCCTTGAGCGCTTCGCCCCTTACGGGCACCGCGCCACCTGGCACCACCTGTGTACCCGGGCCGGGTTCGCCACACAGGACCGCGATCCGGATCCGGCGCGGCTGGTGGCCGCGCTCGCCGAGCTGGAGGAGGCACGCGCCCTCTGGCTCGCCTACGAGCAGGAGTTCGCGGCCCGCCGCCGCCGCGAGAAGCACGAGGGCATCCGCCAGCCCAGCGCCCTCGACGACTGGCACCGCCGCACCTGGGGCGGCTGCGACATCGTGCCCTGCGCGTCCCCGCAGCGACACCCGGTGGCCCGCCTCTCCGAGGTGCTGCGCCGCATGATCGCGGCGATGGAGGCGGGCACCCCGCGCCACGACTGCCCGGTCTGCGGCGGCACCGGCTTCGCGTGGGTCCCCGGCCAGGACGGCTGCCCGGCGAACGGCCCGGCCTGCCGGGACTGCGGGGCACTCGCCCCGGCGTCCGTCCTGACCCCCGAGGCGCTGCACACCGCCGCCGCCCTGGCCGGCGGGCCGGCCTTCGCGGCGGCCTGATCCCCGCTCCCCGCGGCACCGCATCCCCCTCCCACCGCGGAGTGTCAGACCCGCCTGCCATCATCGGAACCATGCTCCAGATGCTTCAGGTCTGTCTCAACGGCCCCCGGACGGCGGCCGATTCCGGTGCGGTGCCACTGTCGCCGGCCGCGCTCGCCCAGGCGGCGCGGCGGGCGGTCGCGGCCGGCGCCCAGGACGTCCACGTCCACCCCAAGACCCCCTGCGGGCAGGACTCCCTCTCGCCGCGGGTGGTCGGCCCGGCCCTCGAAGCGATACGGGAGGCGGTGGACGTGCCGGTGGGCGTGACGACCGGCGCCTGGGCCGAGCCGGACCCCGAGCGCCGGGCGGAGCGGATCGCGTCCTGGACGGTCCTGCCCGACCATGCCTCGGTCAACTGGCACGAGCCGGGCGCCGATGCGGTCGCCGCCGCGCTGCTGGCGCGCGGCGTCGGCGTCGAGGCGGGCATCTGGGCCGGCACGGCGGCCGCCGCCCGCTTCGCCGCCTCCCCGCTGGCCCCGCGCGTGCTGCGGGTGCTGGCCGAGGTCATCGACGACACCGACCCCCGCTCCGCGCCCCGCACGGCCCGTCAGCTCCTCGCCGAGCTGGCCGAAATACCGCACGGCCGCCCGGTGTTGCTGCACGGCCAGAACGGCGGCGCCTGGCCGGTGCTGCGGCTGGCCGCCGAGCTGGGCCTGGCCAGCCGGATCGGCATCGAGGACGCCCTCGCCCTGCCGGACGGCTCACCGGCGCCCGACAACGCCGAACTGATACGCCACGCCATCGAGTTGGCGGGCCCCCTCCCGACCACCTGACCGGCCCGGCCCGTTCCGCCGCCCAGGACGGAGCCGCTGGCGCGCGACGGCCGCCGCCCCCGCGGCCCCACCTCGCCGTCGGCCGGGTGTGGGGCCGGAGCGCGTTCGGGCCGTCGCTGGAGGGGCGCGGGGGCGAGACTCCGGCGCGATCGGCCGGAAGCGCGTCCGCCGCCACCTCGCCGCCGGCGCCCTGCCGTGTGCACAGGGGCGCCGATCCCGGTGGCGGGCGGCGACGCTTCCCAGCCAATGTTCCTCGACTGCGCGGCGGTTGCCTTCCCTCTCAATGAGACGAATTCGCCACCATTCGGGTCTATTTGCGCGTCCTGTTCGGCGCCTCACGGGCCGGCGCGGTCCACGGCCGGCGGCTCACCGTCCGGCCCCCGCGTGCTCCGTCGCCCGGTCCGCCGACGGCGCTCTCGGCCCGCCGATCGTCGACGCCGTCGCGGGCGCACGCAGGGTCCGCCGGCCTCCGCGTCCGGGAGCTCGGCACCACCTCACTTCCTCACTTCGCCCGCGGGGTCGGCCCGTTGGTGGTGGGTTCGTCGCCACGGGGCCGACCCGCCCCGCCGCTCCCCGGTGCCACGAACCCCCGCGCCCGAGGGGCCGCCGGCCCGTCGACGCCGCCGGTGCCGGCCGGCGCGGCAGGCGCCGACCGGTGAACCCCGCCGCGCCGCCCCCGTGATCGTCGACTGGCCGTGGGGGGCCGTCCCGCGCGCGTACGGCCTTTACGGGCCGACCGGGAAGCTGACACAACTGTTCAGGGGCTGATCGTCGGCGGACCGCCCGGCGCCGGCCCGTTCCGCCGGTGCGGCACCCGGGCCGCGCCGGCACCGACGAGAGGGTGGCCCTCCATGGCCGAACTGCACGACCTGACCGCGCTCGAACAGGCCGCGGGGATCCGGTCGGGGGAGCTGTCCCCGGTCGAGCTCACCGAGCACTACCTCGCGCGGATCGAGCGGCTGGACGACACCCTGGGCGCCTTCCTCACCCGCACCCCGGAGCTCGCCCGCGAGCAGGCCGCCAGAGCCGAGGCCGAGGCCACCGCGGCCCGCCGCGAGGACCGCGCGCTGCCGCCGCTGCACGGCGTCCCGGTGCCCGTGAAGGACCTCAGCCGGGTCGCCGGGGTGCGCTGCACGATGGGCTCGGCCGCCCTGGCCGACCACGTCCCGGACACCGACGACCACGTCGTCACCGCGCTGCGCCGGGCCGGCACCGTCATGCTGGGCAAGACCAACACCCCCGAATTCGGGCTGCCTTGCTACACCGAGAACCGGCTCGCCCCGCCCGCCCGCACCCCCTGGGACCCGGAACGCTCGGCGGGCGGCTCCAGCGGCGGCGCGGCCGCGGCGGTCGCCGGCGGCCTGGCGCCGGTCGCGCACGCCAGCGACGGCGGCGGCTCGATCCGCATCCCGGCGTCCTCGTGCGGGCTCTACGGCATCAAGCCCAGCCGCGGCCGGATCAGCGGCGGCCCGCTGCTGCACGACGTGACGGGCCTGAGCACCTCGGGCCCGCTGGCCCGTACGGTCGCCGACGCGGCCGCGCTGCTGGACGCGATGGCCGGCACCCGGCCCGGCGACCCGTACACCGCGCCCCCGCTGCCGCCCGGCGAGACCTTCGTCGACCAGGCCCGCCGGGACCCGGGGCGGCTGCGGATCGGGGTGCTCACCCAGGCCCCGCTCCCGGACACCGCGGTGCACCCCGACTGCCGCACCGCGGTCGCCGAGACCGTCGCCCTGCTCGGCGAACTCGGCCACGAGACCGCGGAGTTGTCCCTGCCGGCGGACGACGAGATCCTGCACGCCTTCACCCGGGTCTGGTCGGTGATGGCCGCCAACCGGCCCGTCCCGCCGGGCGGCGAGGAGCTGCTGATGCCGCTCTCCCGCCATCTGCGGGCCCGCGGCCGGGAGGTCTCCGGCACCGCCTTCGCCAGCGCCCTGTACGCCTTCCGGGCGCTGGCGCAGACCCTCACCGACGACCTGCTGTCACCGGGCACCGGCTACGACGTGCTCCTCTCCCCCACCCTGGCCGCGCCGCCGGCGCCGGTCGGCGGACTGCGCAACGACGCCGATCCGCAGGCCGAGTTCGCCGCGGTCGGCCGCTTCACGCCGTTCACCGCCTTCTACAACGCCACCGGCCAGCCCGCGGTCAGCGTGCCGCTGCACTGGAACGACCAGGGGCTGCCGATCGGCGTCATGCTGGGCGGCCGCTACGGCGACGAGGCCACCCTGATCGCGCTCTCCGCCCAGTTGGAGGCGGCCCGCCCGTGGGCGCACCGCAAGCCGCCGGCGTGGTGAACGGCCGGCCGAAGGCCGGCTGGGGCGCGACGCCGCGGAGATCCGTCAGCAGCGCCCTAGCTCCGCTCGCCGGGGCGGCCCGTCCCGGTGCCGGCGCGCTTCTCCGGCGCCGGCACCGGGTCCGTGGCGCGCCGGTCCACCCGCAACCGGCGGGCGCCCGGGCCCTGTTGGCCGAGGCTGTCGTCGGGGTTGGACAGCGCGCAGCGCGACAGCGAGAGGCAGCCGCAGCCGATGCAGTCGGTCAAGTGGTCGCGCAGTTCGACGAGTTGCTTGATCCGCTCGTCGAGCTCGGTGCGCCAGACCTCGGAGAGCCGGGCCCAGTCCTCGCGGGTGGGGGTCCGCTCGTCCGGCAGCTCCGCCAGCGCGTCCCGGATCACCGCGAGCGGGATGCCGACCCGTTGGGCGGCCCGGATGAACGCGACCCGGCGCAGCGTCTCGCGGGTGTAGCGGCGCTGGTTGCCGGCGGTGCGGGTGCTGCCGATCAGTCCCTTGGACTCGTAGAAGTGCAGGGCCGACACGGCCGCACCGCTGCGCGCGGAGAGCTGGCCGACGGAGAGCTCATGGACCTTGAACGGGATCTGGGGCACGCCGTCAACCCTACGGCCCCGTGCGGCCGGTCCCCGGGGCGGTCCGTGGCGGGGCGTTGACAGCGGGCAGCCGCCCTCGCATGCTGAGCAAGCGCTTAGAAATCCTGCTGAGGCTGAGGAGGCGGACGACGAATGGCTGAGCCCCGGGTGTTCGGGTCGGTGGAGGAGCTGCGCGCGGCGGTCGGCGAGGAGCTGGGTCCCAGCGACTGGCTGGAGATCGACCAGCGGCGGATCGACCTGTTCGCGGACGCCACCGGCGACCACCAGTGGATCCACGTCGATCAGGAGAAGGCCGCCGCCGGCCCGTTCGGCACCACCATCGCGCACGGCTACCTCACGCTGTCGCTGCTGCTGGTCCTCGTCCCGCAGTTGCTGCGGGTGGACAACGTGAAGATGGGCATCAACTACGGCACCAACAAGGTGCGCTTCCCGGCCCCGGTCCCGGTCGGCTCGCGGCTGCGCGCCCGGGCCACGGTCGCGGAGGTCGCCGAGGTGACCGGCGGGGTGCAGCTCACCACGGTGGTGACGGTCGAGCGGGAGGGCGGCGAGAAGCCGGTCTGCGTGGCGGAGTCGGTCAGCCGCTTCCACCTGTAGCCCGGGGGCCGGGTCGAACGGTCAGGCCGGCCCGCCCACCATCCGCAGCACGAGGTCGGCGTAGAGCGCGCCGACCTCGTCGGGCGTGCGCGGGCCCGCCGCGGAGAACCAGCGGGCGACGTCCACGCACAGCGACAGCACCGCCAGGGTGGTGCCGGGGACGTCGTCCACGGAGAACTCCCCGCTGTCCGCGCCGTCCTGGATGATCTGGCGGAGCAGCCGGTCGGTGCGGCGGCGCAGCCCGGCGACCTCGGCGTAGTGCTCCTCGCTGAGCGCCTGGAGCTCGTACTGGATGACCCGGGCGGTGGTGTGGTGCTCGGCGTGCCAGCGGGCGAAGGTGCGCACCGCGTCGCGGAGCCGGTCGGTGGCGCTGCCCGGGGCCGCGGCGGCCGCGGCCATGATGTGCAGCGCCTTCTCGTGGCCGATGCCGCTGATGCGGTAGAGCAGCTCCTCCTTGGTCTTGTAGTGGATGTAGAGGGCGGCCGGGCTCATCCCGGCGCGGCCGGCGATGTCGCGGGTGGTGGTGGCGTGGTAGCCGCGCTCGGCGAACGCCCGGACGGCGGCGCCGACCAGTCGCCGCGCGGCGTCCGGGGTCACCCCGGACCACTCGTCGCCCGCCTCCACCGCCCGCTCGGCCGCACCCATCGCCGCTCCCCGCTCCTCGATCCGCCAGGGGCCTTCCGCTGCCCGGCCGTCCACCATACCGCGCTACTGAGCAAGCGCTTAGAGGTTCGGGCGGGACGGGGGTTCCTCGGGCGGGACGGCGCGGGCGGCGGCGTCGGGGCGGTCCGGGGGCCGGCCCGCGCGGGAGTTGACCGGATTCTCCGGCCCGCGGCGAGCCGGTCCCCTTTCGGGCGGCCTGCTTACACTTGGCGCCGGGGGACGGGTCGATCCGAGCGGATCACGCCGAAGGGGGCGCCGTGTTCAACGTCGTGGAAGAGCTGTTCGCACCCGGCCGGAAGCGCGCCGACGAGGAGCGGCAGCGGATGTCGCTGGTGGTGGACGACGTCGGCGACGGGGACGCCGGGGACGGGCCGATAGACCTCGCCTCCGGGACCGTCGTCATCAGGCTGCGGGCACCGCAGCCCCCAGCGGGACCGGCGGACGGGCGCTAGAAGGCGGAGACCCCGGTCAGCGCGCGGCCGATGAGCAGCTTCTGGATCTGGCTGGTGCCCTCGTAGAGGGTCATCACCCGGGCGTCCCGCAGCAGTTTGCCGACCGGGTACTCGTCGATGTAGCCGTAACCGCCGAAGACCTGGAGGGCGTTGCTCGCGGCGCGCACCGCGGCCTCGGAGGCGAACAGCTTCGCCTTGGACGCCTCGGTGGCGAACGGTTCGCCGCGGTCGATCAGATCGGCCACCCGCCAGGTCAGCAGCCGCGCCGCGTCCACATCCACCGCGATGTCGCTGATCAGCTCCTGGACGAGTTGCCGGCCGGCGATCGGGGCGCCGAACTGCTCGCGCTGGCCGGCGTATTCGAGGGCGGCGTCCAGCGCGGCCTGGGCGATGCCGACGCAGCCGGCGGCGACCGACATCCGCCCCTTGGCCAGCGCGGACATCGCGACCGAGAAGCCCTTGCCCTCGGGGCCGAGCAGGGCGGCGGCGGGCACCCGCACGCCCTCCAGGACGAGTTCGGCGGTGGCCTGGCCGCGCAGCCCCAGCTTGCCGTGGATCGGGCGGCGGGTCAGGCCCGGGGTGTCGGTGGGTATCAGGAAGGCGCTGATCCCCTTGTGGCCGGGGCCGCCGGTCCGGGCGAAGAGCAGGACGACGTCCGCCACGGTGCCGTTGGTGATGAACATCTTGCCGCCGTCGACGACCCAGTCGTCGCCGTCCCGGACCGCACGGGTGGTCAGGGCGGCGGCGTCGGAGCCGGTGCCGGGCTCGGTCAGGCCGAAGCAGCCGAGCGCCTCGCCGGCGGTCAGCCGGGGCAGCCAGGCGCGCTTCTGCTCCTCGTCGCCCCAGGCCGCGAGGGTCTTGGCGACCAGTCCGAGCGAGACCGAGACGAGGCCGCGGACCGCGGAGTCGCCGCGCCCCAACTCCTCGGTGACCAGGGCGTAGGCGAGGTGGTCGCCGCCGGAGCCGCCGTACTCCTCGGGGAGGGTCAGCCCCAGGAAGCCGAGGTCGCCGAGCTTGCGGACGATGCCCGGGTCGACCCGTTCGGCGCGGTCCCAGTCCCTGGCGTGCGGGGCGATCTCGCGGGCGGTGAAGTCCGCGGCGAGCCGGCGCACCGCGGTCTGCTCTTCAGTGAGCTCCAGGTTCATCTCGGGCCCCTTGTCGACGGGAACGGGAGCGCACGAGGCGCATTAATTAGCACTGCTAGTTTCTTGCGGGCAGCCCCTACTATGTGCGGCATGGCCCGACCCCGCAAGCCCCTGCTGAGCCGCGAGCGCATCGTCACCACCGCACTGGCGCTGATCGACGCGGAGGGGCTGGCGGCACTCTCCACCCGGCGGCTGGCGGCGGAGTTGGGGGTGAGCGGCCCCTCGCTCTACAACCACTTCACGACCAAGGACGAGATCCTCGACGCGGTGGCCGACACCGTCATCGCCCAGGTCGACGTCTCCACCCTGGCCACCGGCGCCGACTGGCGCGCCGGGCTGCTGGACTGGGCCCGCTCCTACCGCGCGGCGCTGGCCGCCCATCCGCACATCGTGCCGTTCCTCGCCCAGGGCCCGGGCCGTCGGCCGGCCGGGCTGAAGATGGCCGACGCGGCGTTCGGCGGCATGGTGGAGGCCGGCTGGCCGCCGGCCCTGGCCACCAAGGTGTGCGCGATGGTGCGGTACTTCGTCGCCGGCTCGGCGCTCGGCTCGTTCGCCCGCGGCTTCGTGGACGACCCCGGGGCCTACGACCCGGCCGACTATCCGCACCTGGGCCAGGCGCACCTGCTGGCCGAGCACCAACGCCGGGTGGACGAGGGCGCGTTCGAGGCCGGGCTGCTGGCACTGGTGGACGGCCTGGGCCTGCACCACCCCGAACTGGCACCTGGCTGAGGCGATTTCACGACACGCATGTACAGTGCACCAGTCCCTGGCGGGCAGGGACGATGTGCGTCCTGCGGAGGCGGAAATGCGCCAACCCAGCACGGCCGAGGGCGGGCCGGTTGCGAAGAGCTTCGACGTGTCGACGACCCGCTGGGGGCGAGGGCTCGCGGCGGTGCTGCGCGGCCAGGCGCAGGTCGACTTCCTGCCCAGCGCCCCGGCCGGGCTGGTGTTCTCGGTGGCGCTGTTCGCCGCGGGCTGGCAGTACGGCCTCTACGGGCTGCTCGGCGCGGCCGTCGGCACCGGCACCGCGCACCTGCTGGGCGTGGACCGCGGCCGGATAGCGGCCGGGCTGGAGGGCTTCAACGCCTGCCTGGTCGGCGTCGCCTGCGCGGTCTTCCTCGACGCCGACCACCTCTCCACGCTGCTGATCGCGGTGGCCGCCAGCGCGGCCGTGACCGTCGTCACGGCGGCCGCCGCGCGGGTGTTGGGGACCTGGGACCTGCCCACCTTCACCCTGCCGTTCTGCCTGGCGGCCAGCGCGCTGACCGTCGCCGCACCCGGCTTCCAGCACGTCTGGCACCTGTCCGACGACCTCGCCGCGCTGCCCAGGACGGCGTCCGGGCCGACCGCGCTCAGCCTCACCGACCTCTGGCACGCCTTCTTCACCAACATCGGTGAGATCTTCCTGATGCCGCAGTGGTACGTCGGCCTCGTCTTCCTGATCGGCATCTTCCTGGCCGACCGCCGGCTGGGCCTGCTGGCCTGCGCCGGCAGCGCCGTGGCCATCGCCACGTCCTGGGCGCTCGGCGCCCCCGCCGACCAGGTGCGGCAGGGCCTGATGGGCTACGACGCGGTGCTGGTCGCCATGGCGCTGGGCGGGGTCTTCCTGGTCACCGACGCCTGGAGCGTGGGGTACGCGATGGTCGGTGCGGTCACCTCCACCGTGCTCAGCCCGGCCCTCGGCGCGCTCTTCGCACCGTCCGGCGGGCACGCCTTCACCTGGCCGTTCGTGCTGGTGGCGCTGGTGTTCCTGGCGGCCGCGCCGGCCTTCCCGCGGCTGCGCCGGGCCGCGGGCTGACGCGCCGGGCGCCCGCCCCGTCGCGGGACGGGCGCCCGACCCGGCCTCAGAAGACGACCAGCGCCCGGCCGCCCTTCCCGGCGAGCATCGCCTCGAACGCGGCCGGGATGCCGTCCAGTTCGATCCGCTCGGTGATCAGCCCGGAGAGGTCCAGCGCCCCGGAGCGGACGTGCTCGGCGATCACCGGCAGGTCGCGCGCGGGATCGCTGTTGCCGTAGACGCAGCCGGCCAGCGTCCGGCCGAAGTGGAACAACTCCAGGGCGGAGAAGGCGACCTGCTGGTCCCTGCCGCCGATGCCCACCACCGTCGTCCGGCCGCCGCGGCGGGTGGCGGACCAGGCCGCGCGGATGGTCTCCGCCCGCCCCACGCACTCCACCGCGACATCGGCGCCCACACCGCCGGTGAGGGCCCGGACCCGCCGGGCACCCTCCTTCTCGAAGAACGCCGGGCCGTCGGCGAGCAGGAAGTCGGTGGCACCGGCCGCGCGGGCCAACTCCTCCTTCGCCGGGGAGACGTCCACCGCCACGATCGGGCCGGCCCCGGCGATCCGCGCCGCCTGGAGGGTCGCCAGGCCCACCCCGCCGACGCCGTAGACCACCACCGACTCCCCCGTCCGCACCCGGGCGCTGTGGTGGATCGCGCCCCAGCCGGTGAGCACCGCGCAGCCGAGCAGCGCCGCGTCGACCAGCGGCACCCCGGCCGGCAGCGGCAGCGCGGCACGCGCCGGCACCAGGGTCTCCTCGGCGAACGCGGCGGTGCCCAGGCCCGGGTAGAGCGCGCTGCCGTCGGCGCCGAGGGTGGCGTAGGGGGTGCCGGCGGCCCGTCCGGCGTGTGCGCACAGCCACGGCTCGGCCAGCCCGCAGAAGTGGCAGTCGCCGCAGGACGGCGCCCAGTTGAGGACCACCGGGTCGCCAGGGGCGACCCCGGTCACCTCCGGCCCCACCGCGGTGACGGTGCCGGCGCCCTCGTGGCCGAGCACCGCGGGCGCGGGCTGCCGCAGCGTCCCGTTGGACAGCGACAGGTCGGAGTGGCAGACCCCGGCGGCGGCGAGCCGGACCCGGACCTGACCCGGGCCCGGCTCGGGCAGCTCGATCTCGGCGACCTCCAGCGGGGCGTTGACGGCGGGCAGAACGGCGGCGCGGACCACGGGGACTCCTCGGGCGACGGCGGGACGGGGCGTACGGGGCGACGCGGGGCATGCGGGGCATCGAGGCCAGGCGGCCCCGGACCGGGTGGGAGTTGCTCGAAACCGCTCAGAACTGGAGGGACTTGGTCTGGAGGTACTCGGCCAGGCCGTGCGGCCCCAGCTCGCGGCCGGTCCCGGACTTCTTGTAACCGCCGAACGGGGCAAGGGGGTTGAAGCGGCCGCCGTTGATGTCGACCTGGCCGGTGTCCAGGCGGCGGGCGAAGGCGACCGCCGTGGCGTCGTCGGCCGCCCAGACCGCGCCGGCCAGCCCGTAGACGGTGCCGTTGGCGATCCGCACGGCGTCGTCCTCGTCCTCGTAGCGCAGGAGCGACAGGACCGGGCCGAAGATCTCCTCCTGGGCGATCGTCATCTCCGGGGTGACGTCGGCGAAGACGGTGGGGTGGACGTAGAAGCCGGGCCCCTCGGGCGTCCGCGGGCCGCCGATGACGGGCCGGGCGCCCTCGGCGACGCCCGCTTCGAGGTAGCCGACCACCCGGTCCCGCTGGCGGGCGCTGACCAGCGGGCCGATCCGCTCGCCGGGGACGTACTTGGCGGCCGCGGCCGCGGCCAGCTCCTCCGCCTCGTCGTACTGGTCGCGGTGGACCAGCATCCGGGTCCAGGCGCTGCACGTCTGGCCGGAGTTGGCCATGACGTTGGCGACGCCGACCGCCACCGCCCGGCCGAGGTCGGCGCCGGGCAGGATCACGTTGGCGGACTTGCCGCCGAGTTCCAGCGCCACCCGCTTGACCGCGCCGCCGGCGAGCGCGCCGATGCGCTGCCCCACCGCGGTCGAGCCGGTGAAGGAGACCAGGTCGACGCCGTCGTGCGCGGCGAGGGCGTGGCCGGCGACCGGGCCGCGGCCGGTGACGAGGTTGACCACACCGGCCGGTATGCCGGCCGCCGCGACGCACTCGACGAACAGCTGGGCCACCAACGGGGTGTCCTCGGCGGGCTTGAGGACGACGGTGCAGCCCGCCGCCAGCGCCGGGGCGACCTTGGCGACGATCTGGTGCAGCGGGTAGTTCCACGGCGTGATCGCGCCCACCACGCCGACCGGTTCGTGCAGCACCGTGGAGGTGCCGAGGGTCTCCTCGAAGGCGTGGGTGCGGGCGAGTTCGGCGTAGGAGCCGCAGACCGTGACCGGGAGCCCGGCGTGCACGGTGCGGCTGAAGGCCAGCGGCGCGCCCAGTTCGGCGGTGACCGTCCGGGCGATCTCCTCGGCGCGGTCGGCGAGTTGGTCGCGCAGCGCGGCCAGCAGGTCGGCGCGGGCGGCGGGCGGGGTGGCGGCCCAGTTGGGCAGCGCCGCGCGGGCGGCCCGCACCGCGGCGTCCACGTCGGCCGCGGAGCCGGCCGGGACGGTGGCGATGACCCGTTCGTCGGCCGGGTTGACGACCTCGATGGTCTCGCCGCCGGCGGCGGGCCGCCAGTCTCCGTCGATGAACAACGCCTCGTGGTGCTTCACGTCGCGGTCCTCCCGGGCCGGCTGGGAACGGTGGTCGGCCACCCTAGGGGCGCCCCGGGGCACTTCCTAGGGGGACACCGTCCAAACTAGCGCCGGTAGTTTCGTGGCCGCCAGCGGCACTTCGCGCCCGCCGTGGCCGAATGCCGCGGCGCACCTCAGGGCGCACCCTCGCCGGCCCCCTCCGCGCCGCCTGCCGGACCGGGCCCCGCGGGCCGCTCCCCCGCGCCCTCCGGGACGCCGCCCTCCGCCCCGTCCAGATAGCGCGCCAGATACGCCCGCAGCAGTTCCTTGGTCTC
This sequence comes from Streptomyces sp. NPDC090442, assembly GCF_044769405.1. Lineage (NCBI taxonomy): Bacteria > Bacillati > Actinomycetota > Actinomycetes > Kitasatosporales > Streptomycetaceae > Streptomyces > Streptomyces sp. NPDC090442. The sequence goes on along the minus strand of NZ_JBIVXW010000022.1, from coordinate 17,889 downwards.
GGTGACGATCGCCGGATCGCCCGACGGGTCGGTGCGGAAGGCGAGTTGGAGCAGCGCGTCGGCGGTCTCCACGCCGACCAGGAAGGCGGTGCGCAGGCGGGGGTCGGCGGGGTCCAGGCGGAGCCGGCCGGCGAGCAGCTGCAGCAGTCGGTCGGCGACCTCGTAGTTGGCCTGCCGGGACTCGCGCGGGGCGGGGACGGTGAACTCCACCAGGGCGAAGCCGGAGACCGTCCGCTTCATGGCGAGGTATTCGTCGATCACCACGTCCATCGCGCCGCGCCAGCCCGGCGGTTGGTCCGGGGCGGTGAGTCGGCTCGTGATGCGCTGCGCGTAGGCGTCGAGGTTGCGGCGGGCCAGCGCCTCGGCCATCGCCCGCTTGTTGGGGAAGAAGCGGTAGACGGAGCCGATCGGGACCCCGGCGCGACCGGCCACCGCGCGGGTGCTCAGGTCCTCGTAGCCGGTCTCGTCGAGCAGTTCGGCGCAGGCGTCGAGGATCCGGGCCAGGCGCTGGGCGCTGCGCCGCTGGACGGGCGCGCGGCGGAGCAGGGGCGGGGCGGGCGGTCCTGCGGGGGTGGTGGGGGTGGTGGGCCGAGGGGCGGGCGGGGGCGTCGAAGGCTGCACATGGTCATCTTGCCCGGCACACGGGCCGGGGATGGCGGGGCGGGGCGATCCGGCCACCGCGGCCGGTATCCGCCGGGTTTCCGGCCAGGCTCGGCCGGGGCGGCGCTCTTCTCGTTGACGCCGCTGCCCGCCAAATCCTAATGTCCTGCATAGGATTCGCTGAGATTCCTGTGGTGCCCTGGATTCCGTGGACGTCTGGTTCGTGAGCGGCGGGAGCGTGTGATGACAGGTACGACCAACGAGCGGGCGAGGAAGGCGGCGGAGGGGCTCGCCTACGCGTCCGGTTTCGGCAACGAGCACAGCTCGGAGGCGGTTCCCGGCGCGCTGCCGGTGGGCCGCAATTCCCCCCAACGAGCCCCCCTCGGGCTCTACGCGGAGCAGCTCAGCGGCTCCGCCTTCACCGAACCGCGCCGGCACAACCGCCGGTCCTGGCTCTACCGCATCCGGCCGTCGGCCGCGCATCCGCCGTTCGCCCGCGCCAACCGCGGCGAGATCCGCTCGGCGCCGTTCACCGAGTGCCTGCCCGACCCCAACCGGCTGCGCTGGAACCCGCTCCCCGAGCCCGCCGACCCGACGGACTTCGTCGACGGCCTGTGGACGCTGGGCGGCAACGGCGACGCCACCCAGCGCGCCGGCATGGCGGTGCACCTCTACCACATCAACGCCCCCATGGAACGGCGGGTGTTCAGCGACGCGGACGGCGAGCTGCTGATCGTGCCGGAGCGCGGCGGGCTGCTGCTGCGCACCGAATTCGGCCTGCTGCGGGTCGAACCGGGCCATGTGGCGCTGATCCCGCGCGGGGTCCGCTTCCGGGTGGAGCTGCTGGCCGACACCGCCCGCGGCTACGTCTGCGAGAACTACGGCCGGCCCTTCGAGCTGCCCGACCTCGGCCCGATCGGCGCCAACGGCCTGGCGAACGCCCGGGACTTCCTCGCCCCGACCGCCGCCTACGAGGACGTCGAGGGCCCGGTCGAGGTGGTCAACAAGTTCGGCGGCCACCTGTGGGCCGCGACCTACGACCACTCCCCCCTGGACGTCGTCGCCTGGCACGGCAACCACGTCCCCTACGTCTACGACCTGCGGCGCTTCAACGTCATCGGCTCGATCAGCTACGACCACCCGGACCCGTCGATCTTCACGGTGCTGACCTCGCCCTCGGACACCCCGGGGCTGGCCGGCGTCGACTTCGTGGTGTTCGCGCCGCGCTGGCTGGTCGGCGAGGACACCTTCCGCCCGCCCTACTTCCACCGCAATGTGATGACCGAGTACATGGGCCTGATCGAGGGCGCCTACGACGCCAAGGCCGGCGGCAAGGGGGGTTTCGTGCCCGGCGGCGGCTCGTTGCACAACATGATGTCGGCGCACGGTCCGGACCGGGAGACCTTCGAGCGGGCCAGCGCCGCCGAGTTGGCCCCGCAGAAGATCGACGACGGGCTGGCCTTCATGTTCGAGACCCGCTGGCCGCTGACGCTCACCCCGCAGGCCCGGGACGCCGGCCATCTCCAGCGCGGCTACGACGACGTGTGGCAGGGTCTGCAGCGCCATTTCCGCCCGTAGGCACCGCCGACCAGCTCCGCAGACCGGGGAACCCGCCGTGACCACCTTCGCTCCCGACTCGCTCGCCCTGAACCGCAAGCTGCCGCTGTGGTACCAGGTCTCGCAGTCCCTGCGCGCCTCCATATTGGGCCGCTCGCCCGACGCACCGCTGCGGCTGCCCACCGAGGACGCGCTCGCCGCGCACTACGGCGTCAGCGTCCTGACGATGCGCCAGGCGCTCAAGGAGCTGGAGACGGAGGGGTTGATCAGCCGGCACCGGCGCCGGGGCACCTTCATCGAGCCGCACGCGCGGCGCGGGGCGCCGGTGCGGCTGTTGGGGTCGGTGGACGCGATCGTGGCCCAGCAGTCCGGGATGCGCACCGCACTGCTGGAACACGGGCCGGTCCCCGTTCCCGCCGAACTGTCCGAATACTTTCCCGAGACGGCGGAAGTCACCGGTTTTCGGCGGTTGCGCAGCGACGAGGCGACGGACGAGCCGACCAACCACGCGCGCAACTACGTGCGCCCCGACGTCGCGGCCCGGATCGACCCCGCCGACCTCGCCCGGTGGCCGATGACGAAGGTGCTGCGGGACGCGGTGGGCGTGCGGATCGGGCGGATCACTGACACCGTCGAGGCGCGGCTGGCCGACCCCGAGACCGCCCGGCTGCTGCGGGTGCCGCTGCTCAGCCCGATCCTGCACTACACCGGCGTCACCTACGACGCGTCCGGGCGGGTGCTCGACGTCGCGCTGATCCACTACCGGGGCGACCGGTTCTCGTTCACGGTGACGCTGGACGCGCACTGAGGGCCCGGCGGGCCGCCGCTCAGATCCGCTCCAGGCTCCGCCCGGTGGTGCGCGGCCCCAGCAGCGCCACGTCCAGGCAGAGCAGCACCAGCAGCACCGCGGACCCGGTGAAGACGGCGACCGGCCCGAGGGCGGTCAGCACCGACAGCGCCACGAACGGCAGCACGACCGAGGTGAGTCGGGACAGCGAGTAGGCGATACCGATGGCGCTGCTGCGCAGCGCGGTGGGGAACAGCTCGGTCTGGTAGACGTGGAAGGCGTTGGAGAAGACGTTGCTGCACACCGTCAGCAGGAAGCCGAAGGTGATGATCGCCCAGGGGGCGGTGGCGAAGCCGAAGGCCAGGCCGCAGGCGGCCATGCCCAGCGCCGAGGCGATGATCAGGGTGCGGCGCTCGACCCGGTCGATCAGCGGGACGGAGAGCGCGGAGCCGATCGGATAGCCGCAGTAGCCGAGCGCCGCGTACAGCAGCGAGTCGGTGACGGTGTGTCCCTTGGCGGTGAGCACCACCGGCGCCAGCGAGCCGAAGCCGTAGTAGCCGACGGTCTGGAGCACCTGGAAGATCCACCACATCAGGGTCCGGCGCCGGTGCTCGCCGTGGAACATCTCGCCCAGTGGCACCCGCCGCTCCGGGACGGGCTCGACGTCCGGGACGGACGGCAGGCTGGTGCCGGTCTCCGCCGCCACCCGCCGCTCGATGTCGGTGACGATCCGGTCCGCCTCCCCGGTCCGCCCCTGGACGCTCAACCACCGCGGCGACTCCGGCAGTTGCCGGCGCATCACCTGAAGGAACGCGGCCCCCAGCGCGCCGGCGACCAGCAGCCAGCGCCAGCCGTCGACGCCCAGCAGCTGGTGCCCGGCCACCAGGCGGGCGCCGAGCAGCGCCGCCACCGGGACGCCGACGAAGCCCAGGGTGTAGGCGTGCGCGAGGTAGCGGCCGCGGACCGCCCGCGGCAGGAGCTCCGCCAAGTAGGTGTCCACCAGGACGAGTTCGGCGCCGAGCCCGAGCCCGGCCAGGAAGCGCAGGCCCAGCAGCCAGCCGAGGTCGGGGGCGGCCGCGGCGGCGAGCGAGAACAGCGCGTAGCCGCCGAGGTTCACCAGGAACATCCGGCGCCGGCCCAGCCGGTCGGCGAGGACCGACAGCACGTTGGCGCCGACGAACATCCCCAGGAACCCGGCGGCGATCACCGAGGACTTCGCGAGGTGCCCCAGGCCCCACCGGTCGGCCAGCACCGCGGCGAGCACCCCGCCCAGGAAGACCTCGTAGAGGTCGAAGAAGGCACCGACGCCGACGACCAGCGTGACCCGGCGGTGCCAGCGGGACGCCGGCAGCCGGTCCAGGCGCGCGGCGACCCTGGTCGCGGCGGGGTTCCCCCCGGGCCGTTGGGCCGCGGGGACGGGGGTCCGCCCGCACCGTTCGGGCCTGGGTGCGGCGTCCGTCATGCCGGTCCTCCCTTGGCAGGTGTCCGAACGGGGACCGTACTGCGCCAAGATCAGCAGGCGGAAGACCGTGTCACCCGCTGGGCTGGAGCGGGGTGGGTGCGGTGAACGGGCGCAGCGCCCGCCGTTACCATGCCGGGGGTCAACCATCGGTCCGGGGAGGGGCTCCGCGTGACGGCGAAGCAGGGCGCGCCGGTTCCGACCGCGCCACGGCTGTCCGATCTGATGCCGTGGTCCGTGGCGCCGCTACGGCTCGGCCGCTCCTGGGTGCGGGACCCGGATCCGGCCGCGCTGCGCGCCCGTTGGCGGGCCCTGGCCGACGCCGACCCGGCCGCCCGCGCGCTGCTGTTCCGCCCGTCCCGGGCCCGCACCGTGACGTCGTCGGTCGCCCAACTCCCCGGTGTGGACACCCCGACCGCGCGGCTGTCCCGGGCGGTCGGCCGGTGCCCGGAGCCGGTGCGGGTGCTGCACGGCCCGTTCGACCGGCAGTGGTTGCTGCCCGACCACCGGCTGATCGACGCCGCCCGCCCGGAGTTGTGGCGGGTCGCCGACGAACACCAGCTCTTCCTGGTCGAGTTGGGGCACGTCCCGCAGGCCGCCGGCCCCGCGGTGGTGTGCTCCGCGCTGCTCCCGGACGGGCGCTCGCCGGCCGGGCGGCCCGGCCGGATCCATCCGCTCTACCGCCGGCCCGGCGGCACCGAGCCCAACCTCGCCCCCGGCCTGGCCGCGCTCCTCGCCGACCGCCTGGGCCGCCCGGTCACCCCGCCCGCCCTACTGGCCTGGATCGCGGCCGCCGCGGAACACTCCCCCGACGGCACCGCGGTGCCGCTCACCGCCGACCCGGCGCTCTGGGACCACGGGGTGGCGCTCGGCAGCCGCCTGCGGTGGCTGCACACCTGGGGCGGCGGCGCCGACGGCCCCGACGGGCGGCCCCGGTTGCCCGGCGGCCGGCGCCCCTACGTACGGGCCGCGCTGCCGGCCCGCGGGCTGCCGCCGACCCTGGACTACGACCCCGAGGACGAGGCGCTGCTGCTCGGCGACGGCCGGATCTCGCCGGTCCCGGCGGGCGCCTGGGAGTTCCACGCCGGGGGCACCCGGGTGCTGGCGGAGTGGTTCGCGCACCGCGCCGCGGCCGGCGCCACCGGCGCGGAGCCCGCCGAGCCCGGTTCCCTGGCGGCGCTGCGCCCGGTGACCTGGCCCAGGGAGTGGACCTCGGAACTCCTGGAACTGGTCACGGTGTTGGCGCTGCTGGCCGAACTGGCGCCGGAGGTCGCACAGTTGGCGCGGGAGGTCGCGGACGGGCCGCGGCTCGGGACGGCGGAGCTGCGGGCCGCGGGGGTGCTGCCGGCGCCGGCCGCGGCGGCCCGGCCGGCGTCCGTGCTCGATCACCAGGAGGAGGGCCCGGAGGGCCAGTTCGCGCTGCTGTGACCCCGCGGCGCCGGCCGCGCTGCGGGGCGTGCGGGCGGACGCAAAGAACCACCCGCCACGAAGTGACGGGTGGTGAGGGGGAGGCACCGAGCGGCGTTGAGGCGGAGCCGGGACATTGGGTCGCCTGGAGCCGGTGGTGCCACCGTGCGGGGTGGCTCAGCCGTGGCCGTGGCCACCGAAGAGCGAGCGGCGCAGCCGGCGCAGCGGCGCGAACAGCGACACCCGGTGACCGCGGCTCTTCCTCATGCGTGTGTGGTCACGCGCGGTGAGCTCCTGCATCAGCGATGTGGCGCCCGCCACGTCGCGCTGCGGGATGGCGGGACCACCGAGCACCGCGAGATGACGGTCGAGCCGCGCGCTGGACGCGCCGCTCCCGCATGTGATGGCAGGGACCCGCGCCCTGCTGCGCACTGTTATCTGTTCCATGACTCTCCCCACCCGTACGAGGGCACCCGGCCAACGGGCAGGGTAACCCTATCTCTCTTGGAGGACACGCGTGCATACCGGTCAACGGATTCACCTGCCATGCCTTGACGTTGACGAACACCATACGGAATGTCACGTACAGCGCGCGTAACAGGGCGAGTTGAGCGACCGGCGGGGAGGTCCGGGAGCGCGGGGCGCAGGGGAGTGAGGGGGCTCTCCTCCGCGCCCCGTGCACGGAAGATCACGCAGCGGAGCCGAACACCGGGAGATAGCCGTCGGCTTGGCCGGCGGCGGTGGGGTGGTAGGACTCGTCGACGGGATAGGTCACGCTGTGCAACCACGGGCTGCCGGAGCACAGCTCGTGGCCGGTGAAGGTCGAGTTGACATCGGCGAAGGTGAAGCCGTGCGCGGCGGCGCGCTGGGAGATCACGCCATTGATGTCGTCGGCGGCGGCGTCGACGGCGGCCCGGGACTTCTCGCTGAGGCCGACCGAGCAGCTGCCGTCGAGCTTGTAGAAGTGCGGGTACCCCAGGGCGACGACGCGGGCGGACGGGGCCTTGTCGGCGATGGCCGCGTACACCGTGTCCAGTTTCCCGGGGAGGGTGTTGTCGATGTAGCTGCGGGCCTGGGCGATCCGGGCCAGGCAGGCGCTCTCGCCCTGGAGGGCGCAGGTGGTCATGGTGTTGGCGAATCCGGCGTCGTTGCCGCCGATGGTGATGCTGACCAGGCTCGTGGCCGAGTTCAACGGGCCGAGCTGGCCGCTGACCACATCACCCGTACGGGCCCCGGAGCAGGCGGTGAAGGAGAAGGACGAGGGGGAGTGCGCGGCCGCCCAGAGGGCCGGGTACGCCTTGGTGCTGCGCTTGCAGGAGCCGCTGCCGCTGTCGTAGCTGCCGGCGCCGACGCCGGCGGAGTAGGAGTCACCGAGGGCCACATAGCCCCCGTTGGCGGTGAGTTGGGTCGCCCCGGCGGCGGTCGCGCCGGTGAGCGCGAGTGACGACGCGACGAAGAAGGCGGCTGTCAAGGCCGCAAAACGGGACACTCTCATGGAACCTCCCATAGCAGGATCTCTGCGTGATCTGTTGGTACCAGCAGTCCCGCGTGGCCGGTAGTGTCCATGCCAAAAGTCGTCAAGAATTCACGGCAAATCCGCCGATCTGTCAGCTTCTTCACTGCCGCGCCATTGCCTTTCCATGACGCGTATATGACATCCCGTTGGAACTCTTGATACCGAGCCGCCGCTCGCGGAAGTCTTTTGACGGTCGGTCACGGTCATTTCCGAAACGACCGGTTGCGTACCGCTCGTACGTCCCGCACGTCCACCCCCGCGCGCACCACCGCGCGCCACCGAAGGAGGACCTCCCGCGATGGCAGTGATGCGTTCCACCACCCCCGGCACCACCCGGCGGCGTTCCACCACCCTGCGGATCGCCGCGGCGACCGCCGCGGTCGCGGCGGCGACCACGCTCGGCGCCCTCTCCCTGCCCGCCCAGGCGGCGCCCGCCCAGGGCGCCGTCGTCGGCGCCGGCGCCGCGGAAGCGGTGCACGGCAGCTACCTCGTCACGCTCAAGCCGTCCGCCGGCCTGAAGTCCGCCTCGGCGGACGGCCGCGGCCTGATATCCAGCTACGGGGGCACCGTCCGGCGCACCTACACGGCCGCGCTCAACGGCTACGCCGCCACCCTCTCCGAGGCCCAGGCGAGACGACTGGCGGCCGACCCCGCCGTCGACCGCGTCTACCAGGACCGCACGGTGCACGCCCTGGACACCCAGACCAACCCGCCGTCCTGGGGCCTGGACCGGATCGACCAGGCCAAGCTCCCGCTGGACAAGAAGTACGCCTACCCCGCCACCGCCGGCTCCGGCGTCACCGCGTACGTCATCGACACCGGAGTGCGGGTCTCCCACCGGGAGTTCGGCGGCCGGGCGGCCAACGGCTACGACGCGATCGACAACGACAACGTCGCCCAGGACGGCAACGGCCACGGCACCCACGTCGCGGCGAACATCGCCGGCTCCTCGTACGGCGTCGCCAAGAAGGCCAAGGTCGTCGCGGTGCGGGTGCTGGACGACTCCGGCTCCGGCACCACCGCCCAGGTGGTCGCGGGCATCGACTGGGTCACCAAGAACCACAAGGGCCCGTCGGTGGCCAACGTCTCGCTGGGCGGCGGCCCGGACGCGGCGCTGGACACCGCCGTGCGCAACTCCATCAAGAGCGGCGTGACCTACGCGGTCGCGGCCGGCAATTCCGGGGACAACGCGCAGAACTACTCCCCCGCGCGGGTCGCCGAGGCGCTCACCGTCGGCGCGACCACCTCCACCGACGCCCGCGCCTCGTACTCCAACTACGGCTCCCGGGTGGACCTCTTCGCCCCCGGCAGCTCCATCACCAGCGCCTGGAACACCAGCGACACCGCCACCAACACCATCTCCGGCACCTCGATGGCCACCCCGCACGTCGCCGGCGCCGCCGCGGTCTACCTCGCCGGGCACCCCACCGCCACCCCGGCCCAGGTCGCCACGGCCCTGGTGAACGGCGCCACTTCGGGCGTGGTGACCAACCCCGGCAGCGGCTCGCCCGACAAGCTGCTGAAGATCGTCCCGTGAGGGGGCGCGTCCCCCGTGGACGCCGCCCGCCCTCCCGGGCCGCGCAGGGCCACCCGGTGAACGGCCGCGTCCCATAAGGGCCGTCGGGTACGGGACGTCGACGACTGGCCGGTCAGCCGTCGGCGTCCCGCCCGTGGGCGAGCCCGGGGACGAGGAAGGCGGTGGCCGCGACGGTGACCGCGGCCAGCAGCACCACCAGCGACGTCCGGGTGCCCAGCCCGATCAGCCAGGCCCCCAGCAGTCCGCCGCCGAGCATCCCGCCCACCGAGCCCAGCCGGCGGGGCACGGCGCCGCCGCCGTAGCCCAACCGTCGGTCGCCGCCCAACGCCGAGCCGCTCACCAGGGCCGTCAGCGCCCGGGTCTCCACCGTCGTGGACAGGTCCGGGGCGGCCACCCGCATCGCGGTGACGTTGCGCAGGCCCATCGCCACCGCCATCAACGCGACCACCACATCGCGCTGACCGGTCGCCAACTCCCGGGCCGGACCGGTCTCCCAGCCGGCCGCCGCGGCGCCGACCAGCAGCGCCGCCTCGACCAGCAGCGCGACCGGGAACCACGGCCGCCGGCGGGCGGCCAGCCTCGACTCCAGCCGGGCCCCGAGCACCGCCCCGATCAGGAACGCCCCGAGCGAGACCACCGGCATCACCACCGACAGCCCGCCCTGCCCGGCGATGCCGAAGCCCAGGAAGAGCAGGTTCCCGGTCTGGGTCGCGGTGAAGACATGACCGAGGGTCAGGAAGCTGGCGGCGTCGAGCACGCCGGTGACCACCGTCAGGCACACCATCACCACCGTCAGGGCGGTTCCGCTCGGCGGCTCCACGGATCCGGCTCCTTCCGGTGGGCGCCCGGGGTCGGCGTGCTGCCAGTCTCCGGACGGCCGGCGCGGCGGAGGACCATTGCGCCGTCCGTGGGCGCCCCGACGGCCTGACGCACCCTCAACTCCGGTGCGACGGGGCTCGACCGCGCCCGCTCCGTCCACCGGGTCGGCACGCCGGACCCGGCCCCCGCCACCCGCTCGCCGCCCGCCCCGCACATCACCAGCAGCAGCGCCAGCGCCGCCACCCCGACCACCACCGCCACCCCAAAGGCCGTCCCCCGACGCCCCGGCAGGTGCCCACCGCGCGCCTGCTCCGGCCCGCCCGGCCGTCCCTGACGTTCCCCACCGCGTCGTCGCACGGCGGACCACCCTAGGGCGGGTCCGGCGGGCGCGCACAGGGCGCGTCCCGGCGCGCGCACCGCCCGCGGACAACCGGCCCGGACGACGCGTACGGCGCGACCCTTGATATTCCGTGTACGCGGGCGGCCGCTCTGGCGGATCATGACGGCATGTGTGCCGACCGGGTCCCGCCCTCCCCCGCCGCCGAGGCGCTGCCGCTCCGGCTGACCATGGACGACAGCGACTCCCCGTCCGACGTCATCGACGCGCTCTTCCTGGGCCGGTTCGCCAACGGCGAGCAGCCCTATGCCCGGAGCCGCACGGTGGACCGGGTGAAGTCCGGGCTGACGCTGCTGCCGCCCGGGGTGCGGATCCTGCGCTCGGCCCGGGACGACGACCGCAGCGCCGTCCTCGCCGAGGGCGACGGCTACACCCTGCTGGTCTCCCGTTGGAACCGCGGCGCCGACGTGACGGTCACCGCGGTCACCGACGCGCTCGCCGAGCAGGTGCTCGGGCAGGCCGCGGACGGCGCCGAGGACGAGCCCCCGCCGCAGCCGGAGAACGTCCCGATGGGCTTCTGGTACTTCTCCCCGCGCCGCGGCCCGCACCGCACCTCCCGGCAGATCTCCGCGGGGTCCTGGGAGGACGTCCGGGCCAACTACACCGCCCCGGTGGCGACCGCGCTGGACCGCCTGATGAAGGTCTCCCCCGAAGAGATCGCCGGCCGGCTGCTGTTGCTGCACGGCCCGCCCGGCACCGGCAAGACCTCCGCGCTGCGCACCCTCGCCCGGTCCTGGCGGGAGTGGTGCCAGGTGGACTGCGTGCTGGACCCCGAGCGGCTCTTCTCCGACGTCGGGTACCTGATGGACATCGCCATCGGGGAGGACGACCCCACCGGCCGGAGCCGTTGGCGGCTGCTCCTGCTGGAGGACTGCGACGAGCTGATCCGCGGCGAGGCCAAGCACACCGCCGGCCAGGCGCTCTCCCGTCTGCTCAACCTCACCGACGGCCTGTTGGGCCAGGGCCGCAACGTCCTGGTCGGCGTCACCACCAACGAGGACCTGGAGCGGATGCACCCCGCGGTGGTCCGCCCCGGCCGCTGCCTGGCCCGCGTCGAGGTCGGACCGCTGACGCAGCCGGAGGCCGTCGCCTGGCTCGGCACCGAGGACGGCATCGGCCGCGACGGCGCCACCCTCGCCGAGCTCTACGCCCTCCGCCGCGGCACCCGCCCCACCGCGCTCCCCACCCAACCCCAGGGCACGACCTCGGGGTTGTACCTCTGACGCGGCGCCGCCCCGCCGAAGTGGCGTGCGCCGCGCCGGTGTTCACTCCACGAGCTCGCGCAGCCGCACCGACAGGCAGGTGACGCAGCCCTCCCGCTTCTCGAACTCGCCGATGTCGACGGGGACCGGGCGGTAGCCGAGGCGGGCGAAGAGCTGGGCGGTGCGCGGCGCGGAGGCGGCCAGCAACAGCGCGTCGTCGCCCAGGAGGACGACGTGCGCACCGGACTCCTCCAGGACGGGCCGGAAGTGCGGGAAGACCGACGGGTCGTCGACCAGCGGCGGGTAGCCGACGACGGAGCCGTCGGGGAGGGCGCTGACCGCCGAGGTCAGGTGCAGCACCCGGCTGATCGGTACCGGGACGACCCGGGCCCCCAACGGCTCGAAGGCGGACCGGAGTTGCCGCACCCCCTCGGCGTTGGTGCGGCAGCCGCGGCCCACGTACACCGTGTCGCCGACCGTGAGGACGTCGCCGCCGTCGAGCGTGCCGGGGGCGCGCACCGCGTTGAGGGAGCAGCCGAGCGCCTCGGCGGCCTCCCGTGCGCCGGGGAGCTCGGGCCGGCGGGCGTCGGCGCCGGAGCGGGCGAGCAGCGCGACGTTGCGGAAGACGGCCATGGTGTCCTCGACGAAGACCGCGTCGGGGCAGTCGTCGGCGGGGGCCACCTCGGTGGTCCGCCAGCCGTGGTCGCGCAGCGCCCGGACGTACCCCTCCCACTGGCGCAGCGCCAACGCGGTGTCCACCGGCCGCCGGTCGAGATGGCTGACCAGGCCCTCGGCCAGGCGGGGGCCGGGGCGTCGGACGAGGGCGTGCCGGCTGGTCATGGGCTCCTCCCGGGGCGGGCGCGGGCCGGTTGCGGTCAGGAGTCGCCGTCGTACGTGGCGCGCAGGGCGTCGGTGACGGCGGCGAGGGCGGCGACGCGGTCCAGGCCGAGGCGGTGGGCGCGCCGGGCGTAGGTCGCGGCGGCCGCGGCGGCCTCCTTGTCGGCGGCGTCGCCGGCCGCGGCGACGAAGCTGCCGTTGCGGCCGCGGGTCTCGATCACGCCGTCGGTCTCCAGGGCGCGGTACGCCTTGGCGACGGTGTTGGCGGCCAGGCCCAACTCCTCGGCGAGACCGCGGACGGTGGGGAGCTTGTGACCGACCGGCAGGGTGCCCGTCCGGGCCTGGTCGGCGATCTGGGTGCGGACCTGCTCGAACGGGGCCTCGGCCGCCGCCGGGTCGATGGTGATGGTCAGGGGCTGGGGGGACACGGTGGCGCTCCTGGTGCTGGTGCGGTGGTGGCGCGGCGGGTGCGCGGGTGCGCGGATCCGCCGGCGCGCTGCGCGGTTTTGTCGCATCCATTGTGCGCCAGGAGCGGCCATCGTGCCCGGGAGACGGGCACCCCGGCGGGCCTCGCCCTACAGCTCCAGGCGCGTGCCGGTGGTGCGCAGCCAGGCGTTCATGCCGAGGACCAGCTCGGCGCTGGGGCGGACGTCTCCGGTGGCGCCGTCGGCGGTGGCCTCGGCGAGCACCCCGGAGTCCAGCAGCGGGCGGACCGGGGCGTCCCGGTCGGCGGCCAGCGTCCGCAGCTCGCCGCGGAGCGCCTCGTTGTAGCCCGGGTCCTGGGTGCTGGGGTAGGGGCTCTTGACGCGCTCGGCGACCAGGTCGGGCAGCACGTCACGGGCGGCGGCGCGCAGCAGCGACTTCTCCCGGCCGTCGAAGGTCTTCATCGCCCAGGGGGTGTTGAAGACGTACTCGACCAGCCGGTGATCGCAGAACGGGACCCGGACCTCCAGGCCGACGGCCATGCTGGCGCGGTCCTTGCGATCCAGCAGGATCTGCACGAACCGGGTCAGGTGCAGATAGCTGACCTCGCGCATCCGGCGCTGGTGGCCGATGTCGCTGTCCAGGTACGGGACTTCGGCGAGCGCCTCCCGGTAGCGACGGTGCTCGTAGCCGGGCAGGTCCAGCTTCTGCAGCAGCGCGCGGTCCAGCAGCGCCTCGCGGACCGCGTTGCCGCCGGAGAACCGGCCGGACACGCCGGCGGCGACCCAGGGGAAGGTGTCGGCGTCGACCGACTCCGGGTCGTGGAACCAGCGGTAGCCGCCGAAGATCTCGTCCGCCGACTCGCCGGACAGGGCGACCGTGGACTGCTCGCGGACCGCCTTGAACAGCAGGTAGAGCGAGGTGTCGCCGTCGCCGAAGCCGTTGGGCAGGTCGCGGGCGGCCAGCACCGCGGCGCGGTGCGCGGGGTCCATCAGGGCGGCGGTGTCCAGCATGATGTCGCGGTGGTCGGAGCGGACGTGCTCGGCCAGCGCGTGCGCGTAGGGGCCGTCGGGGGTGCCGCGCAGGTCGTCGGGGGTGAAGTTCTCGGTGTAGCCGGTGAAGTCGACGGCGAACGAGCGGACCGGGCCGCTGCCCTGTTCGGCCAGCGCCTTGGCGGCGAGCGCGGTGATGGCCGAGGAGTCCAGGCCGCCGGAGAGCAGGGTGCACAGCGGGACGTCGGCGATCAGCTGGCGGGCGACGATGTCGTCGAGCAGCTCGCGGACGTGGCCGACGGTGGTGTCGAGGTCGTCGGTGTGCTCGCGGGCCTCAAGGGCCCAATAGCGGCTGACGTGCACGCCGTTGCGGTCCACCCGCACCAGGTGCCCGGGCCGCACCTCGTGCAGTCCCCTGTAGACGCCGTGACCGGGCGTCTTGGTGAAGGTGATCAGCTCGGCGAGGCCCTCGGCGTCGACGGTCGGGCGGACGTCGGGGTGGGCGTGCACCGCCTTGGGCTCGGAGCCGAACAGCACGCCGTCGCGGGTCGGGTAGTAGTAGAGCGGCTTGATGCCCATCCGGTCGCGGACCAGCAGGAGTTGCTCGGTGCGCGGGTCCCACAGCGCGAAGGCGTACATGCCGTTGAGGCGCTCGGCGAACTGCTCGCCCCACTGGAGGTAGGCGTGCAGCACCACCTCGGTGTCGCTGCTGGTCCGGAAGGCGTGGCCGAGCTGCTCCAACTCGGCGCGCAGCTCGCGGTAGTTGTAGACCTCGCCGCTGTAGGTGGTGACGAGCAGGGTGCGGCCGTCCCGTTCGACGCTCATCGGCTGTTTGCCGCCATCGATGTCGATGACCGCGAGCCGGCGGTGGCCGAACGCGGCGTGCGGGTCGAGCCATATGCCGCCGGCGTCCGGGCCGCGGCAGGTCATGGTCCGGGTCATCGCCTCAAGGACGGGGCGCCGGGTGGTGAGGTCGTTGTCGTAGGAGATCCATCCGGTGATTCCGCACATCGTGGCGGCTCCTCCCTCGGGTTACGGCGGGCCGCCGGGGTCCCTCCGACGGCTCGCGCGAGCACCGTACGCCCAGATAGTTGCATCAGCCACCTAAACTTCGGGCGGGGCACCGGATTGAGCCACGCCTCTACCGGGCGCCGGGAAAGCCACGGCAATCCGCGCACCGCCCACCGGGAAAGCCGCGGCAAAGCAGGCGAGTTGGGCCCGCCGTCCGCGCCCATGACACCCATGGTGCGCGCCGCCCGCACCGTGCGCCGACGGGCCGGACGCGACGGCGGGTGATCGGCCGGATCCGGGCCGGGGCGGCGCCCTGCGGGGCGCTGCGGGGCACCGTAGGGCAGGCGCCCCGGCCGACCGCGGGAGTACCGTGGAAAGGGCCGGTGGGACGCGGGGGCGGGCCGGTGGCCGGCCCGCACAGGGTGTTGAGCCGGCATGGGAACGGTCTTGTATGAGCGCCTCCCCGAGCAGCCGCCTCCCCGGCAACGGAGCCTTCGACCTCACCCGGACCGCCGTGGTGCTGGCCGATCGCACCGGGGTGGTGCGCGGCTGGACCGCCGGCGCCGAGCGGCTGCTGGGCCATCCGACCTCCGCGGCGCTGGGCCGGCCGCTGGCCGAGCTGTTCGCCCCGGCGAACCCCGACGCGGCACCCGGCGGACCGACCTGGCGGGCGCGGCTCGCGGCGGCGGACGGCTGGAGCGGCCTGACCGCGGTGCAGGACGCCACCGGGCACCGGCTCGACCTGGAGGTGCGGGTACTGCCGGTCCGCACCGGACCGGACCCGGACACCCGGCTGGTGCTGGCCACCGAGATGGCGCGGACGCCCTGGTCGGGCGCCGGCCGCTCGCTGCTGAACGGGATCCTCGGGGCGTCGCCGTTCGGGGTGGCGATGCTCGACCCCGAACTCCGCTACGTCTGGGTCAACGACGCCCTGGAACGGATGGGCGGCGCCCTGCGCGCCGAGCGGTTGGGCAGGCGGCTGGGCGAGGTGCTGCCGGGCCTGGCGGTGGAGTCCATCGAGACGGAGATGCGCCGGGTGCTGCGCACCGGCCACCCCTCCCTCGGCTACGAGTACCTCGGCCGCCCGGAGTCCGACCCCCGGCACGAACACGCCTACTCCACGTCGTTCTTCCGGCTGGAGGACGAGTCCGGCCGGGTGCTCGGCGTCTGCTACATGGTCCTGGACGTCACCGAGAGCTATCGCGCCCGGCAGCGGATGGCGCTGCTCAACCGCGCCGGCGAGCGGATCGGCGGCTCCCTCGACGTCTGGCAGACCGCCCAGGAGTTGGCCGACGTGGCGGTGCCGGACCTCGCCGACTTCGTCACCGTCGACCTGCTCGACGCGATGGTCAGCGGCGCCGAGCCGGCGCCCGGACCGGTCGAGCCCGCCGACCTGTTCAGCGTGCGCCGGGCCGCGCAGCAGTCCGTGCGGGACGGCTGCCCGGAGGCGCTGATCCCGATCGGGGAGCGGACCGGCTACCCGCCGTCGGCGCCGGTGGTGCTGAGCCTGACCGAGGGCGAGTCGGTACTGATCCCGGACCTCGATCTGGACCACGCGGACTGGGCGGCCGACGACCCGGTCCGGGCCGGGCAGTTGCGGGCGCTCGGATTCCACTCGCTGATGGTGGTGCCGCTGCGGGCCCGGGGCAGCTTCCTGGGCGCGGCCGCGTTCGCCCGCTGGCGGCCGACCGGCCCGTTCCAGCCCGACGACCTGGTCCTGGCCGAGGAGTTCGTCACCCGCGCGGCGATCTCGATCGACAACGCCCGCCGGTACACCCGCGAGCACGCCGCGGCGCTCACCCTCCAGCGCAGCCTGCTGCCGCGCGAACTGCCCGAGCAGAGCGCGGTGGAGGCCGCGTACCGCTATCTGCCGGCCGATTCCCGGTCCGGGGTGGGCGGCGACTGGTTCGACGTGATCCCGCTGTCGGGCGCGCGGGTGGCGCTGGTGGTCGGCGACGTGGTCGGGCACGGGGTGCACGCCGCGGCCACCATGGGCCGGCTGCGGGCCGCCGTGCAGGCGCTGGCCGACCTCGACCTGTCCCCGGAGGAGGTGTTGGCGCACCTGGACGACATGGTCAACCGGGTCGCGCACGACGCGCACAGCGACGACGGGGTGGTCGGCGCGACCTGTCTGTACGCGGTCTACGACCCGGTCGCCTGCTGCTGCACCCTGGCCCGGGCCGGGCACCCCGCACCGCTGCTGGTCAGCCCGGCGGGCGGCTGCCAGATGCTGGAGCTGCCCACCGGACCGCCACTGGGGCTGGGCGGGATGCCCTTCGAGTCCGCCGAACTGCCGCTGGCCGAGGGGAGCTTGCTGGCGCTCTACACCAACGGGCTGCTGCTGGGAAAGGCCCTCGACCTGGACGGCGGGATCACCCGGCTGCGCACCGCGCTGTCCGATCCGCAGGCCCCGTTGGAGGAGATCTGCGAGACGGTCATCAGCACCCTGCCGGGCCCCCGCCCGGTGGACGACGTGGCGCTGCTGCTGGCCCGCACCCGGGCCCTGCCGCAGGAGCAGCTGGCCACCTGGGACATCGCCGCGGACCCGTCGGCGGTCGGCGAGGCCCGGCGGTCCGCCGCCGCCCAACTGTCCCAATGGGGGCTGCCGCAACTGGAGTTCTCCACCGAGCTGATCGTCAGCGAGCTGGTCACCAACGCCCTCCGGCACGCCTCCGGGCCGATCGGGCTGCGGATGATCCGGGCGGAGACGCTGATCTGCGAGGTGTCCGACGGCAGCAGCACCGCGCCGCACCTGCGGCACGCCCGGACCACCGACGAGGGCGGCCGGGGGCTGTTCCTGATCGCCCGTTATGCCAGCCGGTGGGGCACCCGCTACACCCCGCACGGCAAGTTCATCTGGGCCGAACTCCCGCTGGACGCCGCCCCCGAGGCGCTGACCGCGGCGGCGCTCGGCGCGCTCACCGACGAGCTGGACGACCCGGCGGCCCCGCTCGCCGACACGGGCCGGTGAGGCACCCCCACCGCGAAGACGCCCCGGGAGGCGCCCCAACTCCCCTCCCCCGGCCCGGGGACACCCCTCGCGGGCCGCCTTCCCGCGCCCCCGCTTAGCGGCTCCTTACCCGCCCCTTAAGCGCGCCATAAAGATCCACGAGATCGCCCGTTCGTCCCCGATTCCGCTGCTCAGAGCGGTTAGCGTCGCTTCCGCGAGGCGGGGTTCGGGAGTCCGCCGGTGCCGTTCACCGGGAGACGGCACCGCTACCGGACGGACCCCCCCCCCCCCCCCCCCCCCCCTCCCCCCCCCCCCCCGGGGGGGGCGCCCCCGCGGGCCCCCGCCCCCCCCCCCCCCCCCCCCCCCCCCCCCCCCCCCCCCCCCCCCCCCCCCCC